>NZ_JBHTLT010000063.1:0-1418 GCF_042679045.1 Sporosarcina contaminans
ACCCAAGACGCAACAAGACGACATGAGAGCGCTTTTAAAGCGCGCGTACACTGATAAGGTGTTTAGTGTCGATCACTCAACCAAAGTCGATAAGATGACACGTGGTGAAGCGTTAGACTTGCTGATTAGTTACAATGCAAGAAGAAAATGATATGGTGTAAATAGCTTATCTACCAAGTTGTAGAAAAAGACCGTTGGATTGCGCAATGTGCTAACCGACCTTTGCGATTTACTTATAGTCTATCGCCTACAAAGGCTTTGTTCGTTGTGCCGGAAACAACGTAAAGCGCCCTGTCCTTAATTGGATTAGGGCGCTTTTTTTATTTGTCTTCTTCAAATTCAACAACCTTAAACAATTCATTCATGTCCGTGATTTCAAATGCCTGCACCAGTTCATTCAAAGTGGTCTTTGTATAACTTTTCGTTTTGTCATTATACAAGTCACTAACAGCACGATTCGTTAAATTGGTTCTTTCTACTAAATCCTTTTGCTCCCATTCTTTCTCCGCAAGCAGCACACGCAATCTCAACTTTACTTCTTTCGCCAATGGTATTCCTCCCCTGTATGTAATATCCGTACTTTGATTATATATTATTCAATCCAATTACGCAATTTGTAATTGACATTTGTTTTATGTATATGTATTATGTAATTAAGTTACGATATTTACAACTGAAATACAAAAGGAGGAATTGATATGTGTAAACCAAGCAAGTACATCAACGAGATTTGCCCTGGTTGTCATCCACAAGGTTATGAGTTGTCACTCGCTAAATTCACTGGCGAGAAAGATATCGTGGAAGCAAGCAACGCGGACGAGTCGTACATCGAATATCTGTATGAGTGCTGCCAGTGCGGTACAAAGGTATGGGTGGATGAACAATGGATGAAACGTAATGCAGTTGGTTCATCAAATGTGGACGTCATTCATCAACGGCGGGAGTATATCAAACGGAAGGATGTCCAACTGGACAACATCACGGATGCTCATAAGTACACACGTCGATTGTCGCGCATTATGCAGTATCACAAATTGTTAACAGATTTAGAAGTCTTGGCAGTTGAAAAGTTGTTGAAATAACCAACCAGGAATGAAAGTGAGGTGATCGCTTTGTCTACATTGCTAAATACAGAAACTACATATATGTCCCTGCAACCATTTAGCAGTGTGGACGAATTGAACGCGAATACGATTGCTATTCGTGAGCAATTTGCGGATCAACTGACTCCTTCCACACGAGAGGTGTTAGATGTGCTGCACCGTTATTCATGCAAGTATCCCGGTGTCTGTTACTTGTCCAAAAATAAGATTGCTGAAATGGTAGGGGTATCAAGACGTACTGTAATTCGTGCATGTAAGCAATTAGAAGATTTAGGCGTAATTGTTCAGCATGAGTTGAAACGCCATAACGGCGAC
>NZ_JBHTLT010000064.1:0-1448 GCF_042679045.1 Sporosarcina contaminans
CGTTGCTCGTCTCGCTCGTCCCCTCATGAACCTTAAGTTCTATTCGGGTCTTCGCTCGACTTCGCGCCTTGTCTGGCAAGCGTTTTCAAGCCAAGCTGGGCAAACTCCTATCTCATGACTACAAACCTTAAAAAGACTGTAGACAAAGTGAAAAAGTACTTTGTCTACAGTCTGGGGTATCCAAGTTTATTGGATACCCTTCATTCACTTCACATTCCGGTCAAGAAAATGTAAAAGCTTCGTTCTATATAAATCACCGGCCATTGCGTAAGATTCGCCGTGATTGGCTTTATCGACAAGGAAAATTTCCGCATCGCTTGCTGTATGTTCGTAAAGGTCTTCTGCCATTTCAGTCGGCACAAAAGTATCGCTTTTTCCATGGACATAAAAAATTGGTACAGTCGTTTTCTCCACTTGCTTCATAGCGTCCGCTTCTCTGAACGAATAACCGGCCTTTATTTTTGTCAATCCACTCGTACTATCAAGCAGCGGAAACGCCGGCAAATGGAACATCCGGTTCATTTGATAGGAAAACAGCCTATATACCGAAGCATAGGGACTGTCAGCAACAATCGCTTTTACTTGAAGAGGTAGCTCCTCTTCTCCGCTCGCCATCAACACCGTGGCTGCACCCATAGAAAGACCATGATAGACAACTTTTGTGTCTGGGCCTAAACGATCTACTAACAGTTTCGTCCAGTCAATCAAATCCAATCGATCCGGCCAACCAAATCCATAATAATCGCCTTCACTTTTCCCATGGCCCCTCGCATCCGGCAGAAACAAACTGTAGCCCAACTCTTCATAATAATATTGACCGAAGAGCCCCATTTGCTTTGCATGGCCCAAATAGCCATGCGGCAAAATGACAAGTTTATCTGTCGGTTTTTTTGCCGATAAATAATAGCCCGATAACTCCAAGCCGTCCCGTGAAGTCAAATGAAGTTGTTCAAATTTCTGAGTTGAGACCCATTTTTTCCAATCTCCATTCAAATATAACTCCATCGTTTCTTCTGCAACTTCCAAATCCGCATTATTTTGCAAGAACTCTTTCGGCCCCCGCTTGACGGAAATTTCATAGAAAAAGAAACTGCCTGCAACTTGTATCACCATAAAAACAACTGAAAAAAGAATCAACAGCTTCTTCCAATTTATTTTAATTGTATTCAATTCCTTTCAACCAATCTCACTAAAGGCTAAATGCCTATTCTATTATACAAGAAAAATGGTTGAGGTAGAATACAAAAAACGGAAATTCTATGCATAGTTTATGGACACGATCAGATACTACGAGGAAGAAGATATTCACGCGGAACTGATCTTTTTTAACGATAAAAAAAGAAGGGCCAATGCCACAATTCCGAATTCCGTATGCACCTTTTCGATGCCCCGCAGTGAGAATTTGCGGAACGACCGATTGCCCTTGATGTGACCGAACACGCTTTCTA
>NZ_JBHTLT010000065.1:0-1577 GCF_042679045.1 Sporosarcina contaminans
ATCCTGAATTACGAAAGTAAAATCTAGTTACTAAATGCAAAAAGGGCTCCAGCCTTTGGTATAATTGAGTTTGCGAGAACTACAATCCCAAAGAAAGGAGCACCTTTAAGGTGAAGTTTATCACAAATCTATCAAATATAAAAGTTAACTTTAACTTGGAAAACGCAACCAATATAGCGGGATTGCTGCCCTTCCTTCAGTTCCTGAAACAAATGGAAATCGAAAACACTTTTCGGTGTTTTGACCCAATCAAAAAAAGCAATTCGCAATTCCCATTTCGTAAGATTATTATCTATCTGATCATTGGATGGGTCGCGTCCTGTACACGTCTCTTCCACTTTCGTTCCATGCAGAAGGATGCCATGATCCAACAGTTTATGGGTGGCAAGTGCCCGCATCATACTTTACTGGGCAAAGACTTAAGGTCTCTCGCGAAATTCAATGTACAGCTTGATGTCAAAGAGCTGATGCACGATATCATTGAACCTGCCCTGCCATCATCCTTGATTTTGGATTTTGACTCAACCATCGAAACCGTTTATGGAAATCAGGAACTGGCTAAAAAAGGGCCAAACTCTCATAAACCGGGCCGTAAAAGCTACCATCCCTTGCTTGTATATGAAGGGAAGACCCGATTATGCCTGAATGCAGCTCTGCGGCCCGGAAACCGACATACTGCCGACAATGCCATTGAGCTGGCAAAAGAGACGTTGAATCTGCTCTCTGAGTCCCAATCCGTCTCTTATGGGCGGTTTGACAAAGGCTTTGCCGGAGAGGACTTTTATAGCTTTTGGGAAGGAAAGCAGATTGACTACGTTGGAAAACTGAAATGGACGAGCCGTTTAGCCAAAGCCGTTTATACAGATCCCGGTCCATGGATTCGATTTGTCGATGAAGACATCGTCATTGAAGGAAAGACGATTGAATATCAAGCAACTTCCTGGAATAAGCCAAGGCGTGTTTCCGTGATCCGAAAAGCTGATCGTTTTGAAATGGATCAAGTACAATTTGTAGACTTTATCTGGGAACATGAAGCAATGGTCCATACGATGGATTGGACTCCGATTGATATATGGCGGTTTTACAACCAAAGAGCCTGCATGGAAAATTACATTAAGGAAGCCAAGTACGGGTTCTCTATCAACCGAATCCCTACCGGCTCATTCAAAGCCAATGAACTGGATTTATTGATCAAATTATTTGCGTACAATCTGTTTGAGCTTTTTAAGATGGATCATTGCCCAACTCCGATGAAAAGCTACACGATCCAAAGATTTCGTAGGGAAATCGTTCAGGCAGCAGGTGTATTCACCTTTCACGCCAGACAAACCATATTAAAGATTCAGGAAGCCTACCTTCATAAACGGGCTTTTTTGAACATGATCCAAAGCGTGAAAAAACTAGAGTGACCATTTGTAACTGAATAAATTGGAAATTTATTGCCTCTTCATTTGGGGAGGGGGAAGAACTATCCAATATACAAAATTTAGAGAATCTCAGCATCCAGTTTTACAAAATTTTACCAGGTTGCCTTGGAATTAATGTTCAGTAAATTTACTTTCGTAATTTGGGATAAT
>NZ_JBHTLT010000066.1:0-1654 GCF_042679045.1 Sporosarcina contaminans
TGCGTTCCAACGAGAAATAGTAGAAACCGAATCTAAATTAAAACATTTTGAAACCCAACTCGCATCGTCTCAATCCAAATTAAAAGCATTTGGCGATTCAGCAGTCGAAGCCGGACAGAAAATGAAAGATGCTGGAGCGAAAATCACTTCTGCCGGTAAAGAACTATCCACAAAAGTCACTGCCCCTCTTGTGGGAGTGGCGGCAATTGCGGCGAAAATCGGTTCTGATTTTGAAGCAGGTATGTCGAAAGTGCAAGCAATTTCCGGTGCATCAGGTGATGAGATTGTGTTGCTGACTGAAAAAGCTCGTGAAATGGGAGCTACTACACAATTTAGTGCATCCGAAGCGGCAGACGCACTTTCCTACATGGCTATGGCCGGATGGAAAACCAATGATATGTTATCCGGTATTGATGGCATTATGGCACTCGCGGCTGCATCCGGGGAGGATCTTGCTCTTACAGCAGACATTTTAACTGATGGACTAACCGCATTCGGGTTGTCTGCGGCCGATAGTGGTAGATTTGCCGATGTCTTGGCTGCGGCATCTTCCAACGCTAATACAAACGTAGCAATGCTTGGTGAGTCATTTAAGTATGTCGCTCCATTGGCAGGTGCTATGGGGTACACGGCGGAAGATACGGCGCTTGCATTAGGGCTAATGGCCAACGCTGGTATCAAGTCGTCACAAGCAGGTACATCACTCAAAACAATGTTTGCTAACCTTGCTAAACCTACAAAAGCCATGAAAAATGCCATGGAAGATTTGGGTATATCCCTTACCGATAGTCAAGGCAATATGAAGACAATGGATACTGTATTGCAAGATTTACGGACAGCCTTTGGAGGATTGTCTGAAACACAACAAGCACAGTATTCTGCAACTATTTTCGGTAAGGAAGCAATGGCAGGTGCGCTATCCATAATCAACGCATCAGAAGCAGACTATAACAAACTATCGAAAGCCATTAATAATTCCGATGGTGCAGCACAGCAGATGGCTAAAACCATGACTGATAATCTTCAAGGAAGATTAAAAGAAATGCAATCAGCACTGGAAGAGGCAGCTATTTCGATTTATAACAATTTACAGCCTGCACTTGAAAAAATAGTTGCGTTCATCCAAAAGCTTGCGGATTGGTTCAATAACCTTTCTCCTGCTGCTCAAAATACGATAATTGCAATCGCCGGAGTAGTGGCGGCTATAGGTCCATTATTGGTCATCATAGGAACCCTTGTAGCCTCTCTCGGTGCTGTTTTCACGGCAATAGGTACATTCAGTTCGGCAATGGCGGTAGTGACCACAGGAGCAGCGGCAGCAACCCCTGCAGTAGGAGCGTTAGCGGCTGTCATATCTGCGCTTACTGGTCCGATCGGTATAGCAGTTGCGGCAATCGCTGGAATCACGGCGGCCCTTGTATTGGCCTATAACAAAGTTGAATGGTTTAGGGATGGTGTGGATAAAGTTTGGGAAGCTATTAAATCAGCAACTCAAAAGGCTTTTGAAGCCGTAAAGGAAACTATTTCCACAGTAATAGAAGCAGCCGTGAAATTTGGTAGCGAACAGCTCGAAACGTTTAAGAAGTTTTGGGATGAAAACGGCAAGGCAATAATGGATTTAGTTAAAAAATATTTCAACCTTGTACTCTCTGAC
>NZ_JBHTLT010000067.1:0-1674 GCF_042679045.1 Sporosarcina contaminans
AGACAAGGCGCGAAGTCGAGCGAAGACCCGAATAGAACTTAGGTTCATGAGGGGACGAGCGAGACGAGCAACGCAGTATGCGAGCGTTTGTCAACAAGCTGAAAGAACGCCCGAATAGGACGTTCTTTCTTTATGTTCAATTATTTATTATTAATATAATCCATGCCTTGCTTTGTAATCGCTAAAACGAGGCTCTCTGTTCCTTGACCACTATCCGCCGCGTAATCATTTTCAATAAGGTACTCGATAGCTGCTTTGCTTTGTGCATCAGCTTCTAACATCGCTTTAGGCAAATTATAGCTGGCTCCATTATATGCATAGTGATAATCATACAGGCTTTGCAACAACATATCCGCCATTTGATTTCTTTTCTCATTAGCCATTGGGAATCCCTCCTTGCTAAACAATATACAATAATGAATGAAGAAATTCTTCATTTGCGCTTGTAGAGCATTTTATGAAGAACACATAGTTAATATGAAAGAAAATTCATTCGCCAACTCGCGAAATTAACGCAAAGTACTTTTCCTCTTACGAGAATAGCTGCCATTATATTTCGTTTAGTGATATGTAAAAGAGTTTGTTAAAAAGCAGAACTTTCGGAATCAGAAATGATATACTTATTACAAAACTTTGCATAGAAGTACCTAAAGATACAGTCTTTTACAAACGAGCCATTTTAATAGAACAGGAGGAATCGCTTTCGATACTTTTCTTAACAGCAATTGTGATGTTTCATGGCAAGCTGATGATCCACCATAGTCTGCAGTTTTTTAAATCGTGACATGATGATATTTATCAAGACAGTTCTAAACTATAAACGCTTGAAAGACAAATATTATTAAAATATAAATGGAGAGATTTTTTGAAAAAGATCGTAATCGTAATCCTAACCATGTTAATCGAAACGGGTTTGTTGTGGGCAATCTCTATATTAATCAACTGGGAACTTATGGAGTTTCTTTTCTTAGGAAGTATATTACTATTTGCGATACCGTGGCTGTTTTTATATTTTAATACGCAAAACCAAAACGCATATAACGTCAGTGCAAAAGGGATAACAGGACAGGATGCAGGAGGGGTGAAACTGTTCCGATTTCGTTTTTCACCAATTATGACAGGATTAGTGTTATACATGGTGTTAAGTTTATGTTTGACGATTTTTTACTATTATGAGTACTTTATTTAACTGTATAAATGTCATCGATAAAAAGCACTTCACCCTAAACAGAGCGCTAAAGAATCTATAGTAAATGGAGATGAGATTCATAAATACCACAAATAAAGTTTTATTATCAACTTGTTTACTTTTACTTTTTACTTTATCGGCCTGCAAAAAAACTGAACAATCTAACGAAGATATAGATCCGCAAAATGAACAGCAGAATATAACCTATTCATTTAACAACCCAAACACAGGGCAAGAATTTACTATCATTCATGCTTATTTGCTATATGAAAATTATTTTGCAGCCGTAAAAGAGAATCCAGATGAATCAATCTATGAATTATACCAACAAGAAATCGTACAGCCTGTATTTGAAGCATGTTTGAAGGATGCAGAACTTGTGTGTTTTGCAAGATAAAAGTGCAGAAGAATGCAATGAAAAATACATAAGCTTGCCAGCCTTCATCTGAGTATTCATTTATGTCTAGAAAGTGCGTTTGTTACCC
>NZ_JBHTLT010000068.1:0-1699 GCF_042679045.1 Sporosarcina contaminans
AAAAGCCGATGAGCATGAGGATGTCACACCGGAATGTCACACCAAAGATGCTCCTGCTAATACTCAAAAATCTATTAATAATACATTAGATACTGGAATAGCAGATTCAGCGGAAAAAGAAGTAGTCAAGAGTGTGGAAGAAGTAAAGGCAGATATTAAGCGTGGATTACGTGACAAGATGCCTGCATATCTTTATGACATCATGGCTCCATATTTTGATTTGGACGACCTTTACAGAGCCTATGGCACGCTATTAAGGGGTAAGGCATCCATAGACAAAACGATAATGTTTGAAAGCAATGAGGGGCTGTTTACGGATGCTGTACTGTCTGTCATTAATGCATATAAAAGGGGAGTAGTACGCAATTTGTTTGCTGTATTGTTTACTGCAGCAAAAGATACTACGGCCCAGATTTATAGACAGCAAAATTATAACGTTCCTAATTGGTTGTTGTGGTGAAATAAAAAAAGCCACTCCACAATTGGGAATGGCCATCATATTACTTATCCAACAATCTCTTATAAGCAGTTACTGCCTTTGTTAAATGCTCATTGCTTTCATTGATAAGGCTGTCGACTTCTGCATTCAGTACTTCTTCCGTTGTTTTTTTCAATAATATAGATTCGGCAGCTTCAACACGTTTATTGATAGCGTTCTTTAAACCAGATTTCACTTCATCAATATCGTTCTTATCACCTGCATCTAATTCCGAAGGTGTTTCCGATTCATCAATCTGTTTAACAACGCTATTTGATAGACTGATCATCAATTCAACATCGGCTTTAAAGGATGATAAGTCACCATTAGCAGCCAATCTGTCTAAAGGTTCAATCATGTAATATTCCCAATTTGTATCGATGTTTGATGTCACACTTCGAACCAACGGATCGAATGTTTCGTCCATGTATGTTTTTAGGGAACCAGTCTTATCAACTGTAGTTGGTTTTGGATCTGACTTCGCAACATTTTTATTCTCTTGGTTTCCAACTGTGGAAGATGTGGCCGAACTTTTAGCTGCATTCTTTTCAAAATCCTCACGAATGGATGATTCTTTCTTCGGTGTGTTCGAAACAACTTCATCGTTAGTAGGTGTAAGTATAATAAAGATAACCATTAATACAAATGAAACACCTAAATACATAAGTGTTTTTTTATTCTTCGTTTTATTCTTTTTTGCGAATTGGACAATTGCTATGATTAAAAAGACGAGGAATGCTAATGTGAATAAACCCCCGAGCGCAGAAAATAAAGTACTCAATATGAAGCCCCTCCCATTTATTAATATGTGTATATCATAGTACAAATGGAAGGGTTTGGCTATTGAGTAATTGCATATAAATGTGAAGGACTTTTTAACCCTTTGTCGTATATAGGCATAAAAGGGGTGGAATCTATGGAGAGATACATAGTCGAAATGAAATTTACCAATGGTTTATATGGTGACATCGCAACCGACAGGAATATATTAAAACTCATTCCGGTGTCAATTCGTGGATCGCACTTGATGATTTCACAGACGCATTATCGTGTTAATCCATTGGATATCGAACGCTTAGAGGTAAGAAAGGGAGGGAGATTATTGGGGTATGCCTTCCACATGAATAAAACAGCCACCAACTCGAAATGAGAAGGTGGCTGACTGTTTATGTTTGTTAATATATGGAATTAATTATTTGTATTTGTGTAAAGTTAGTTGTA
>NZ_JBHTLT010000069.1:0-1810 GCF_042679045.1 Sporosarcina contaminans
AAAAGCCGATGAGCATGAGGATGTCACACCGGAATGTCACACCAAAGATGCTCCTGCTAATACTCAAAAATCTATTAATAATACATTAGATACTGGAATAGCAGAATCTGTGGATAAAAAAGAAGCAGTCAAGAATGTGGAAGAAGTAAAGGCAAATATTAAGCGTGGATTACGTGATAAGATGCCTGCATACCTTTATGACATCATGGCTCCATATTTTGATTTGGACGACCTTTACAGAGCCTATGGCACGCTATTAAGGGGTAAGGCATCCATAGACAAAACGATAATGTTTGAAAGCAATGAGGGGCTGTTTACGGATGCTGTACTGTCTGTAATCAATGCATATAAGAGGGGTGTGGTTCATAATTTATTTGCTGTGCTATTTACTGCTGCACAAGATACTGCTGCTCAAATTTATCGACAGCAAAATTATGTTGTACCTCATTGGCTACAATGGTAGAAGAGTTAATGGAAGTGCATTTTAATATTGCCAAATAAAAAACGACTGCAATAGCAGCCGTTAATTAAGTAATGGAGCAAACCAATTATCAGTTTTAGCCATGCTGTCTCCCGATCGATTATACATAAACTTAGCAATGATGTCTCCTTCTAAGTGATGGGGTACTTCCCAAAAAACTGTAATTTCGCTGACATCCTTCTGATCGGCAAGCTTGGCGGCAATATGGTCACTATACATTTCTAACATTTCTTTTGTCGTTTTAGAACTATTCTTAACATCCCATTTAAGCTTAGGCAATACAATGTAACTTCCGTCATCGAGACCATAATTTTTATTTACATCCAAACTTATCGTTGTGACTTTTTTATCTGCAAGATCACTATTGATAACTTGTTTAACAGCATCTTGTATTTCTTCATTCGGTTTTTTTGCTACAGGTTCTTTTTTTACTTCTTCGTTTTTCGTTACAGTGACCTTTGTTTTATTATTTTCAGTCCTTGTAGTAACATCGGAATTTTTTTCATCTTGCTGGTCTCTCTCGATCTCCACTTTTGGTTTATCGTTAGATTCAGATGTTTGCTTTGGTTCAGTTTCAGGAGCAAGAGAAGCGAATATTACCATTAACATAAATGATACTCCTAAAAACAGTAGAGACTTTTTGCCTTTAGCTTTGTTCTTTTTAGCGAATTGCAATATTGTTATGATTAAAAACACAAGAAATACTAACGTAAACAAACCACCTAATACAGAAAATATCGCATCCAATGTGAAACCCCTCCCATTTATTTGTATGTTTTTATCATAGTACATATGGAAGGGTTTGGCTATTGAGTAATTGCATATAAATGTGAAGGACTTTTTAACCCATTGTCGTATATAGGCATAAAAGGGGTGAAATCTATGGAGAGATACATAGTCGAAATGAAATTTACCAATGGTGTATATGGTGACATCGCAACCGACAGGAATATATTAAAACTCATTCCGGTGTCCATTCGTGGATCGCACTTGATGATTTCAAGTACACATTACTGTGTTAATCCATTGGATATCGAACGCTTAGAGGTAAGAAAGGGAGGGAGATTATTGGGGTATGCCTTCCACATGAATAAAACAGCCACCAACTCGAAATGAGAAGGTGGCTGATTATTAATCAAACAACACATGAAAACGAAAAACAACACAACACTACACAAATACTACACAAAGGATTCATAAACGTTATTAAATCAATGTTTAACCCACACAATCAACGTCTGCCTGGGACGTTATGAGGGTAATATTAAGGATTTTATAAAAACTATAAAAGCCTTGCAAACGTTGTAGCCATGTGTTTGTGAGGCTTTT
>NZ_JBHTLT010000070.1:0-1834 GCF_042679045.1 Sporosarcina contaminans
TGCGTTCCAACGAGAAATAGTAGAAACCGAATCTAAATTAAAACATTTTGAAACCCAACTCGCATCGTCTCAATCCAAATTAAAAGCATTTGGCGATTCAGCAGTTGAAACCGGGAATAAAATGCAATCTGTCGGCGATGGCATGAAGAATGTTGGCAAGGATTTGTCCTTAAAAGTAACTGCGCCAATAGTTGCGATAGGTGGCGCAGCTGTTAAGTCGGCAATGGATTTTGAAAGCGCCTTTGCAGGAGTCAGAAAAACTGTGGATGCAACAGAAGATGAATTCAAAGTGTTGTCAGAAGGAATTAGAGGGATGGCGAAAGAAATTCCGGTAGCGGCAACTGAAATCGCTGGAGTTGCAGAAGCGGCGGGACAACTTGGAATCCAAAAAGAATCTATTCTCGGATTTACTCGTACGATGGTTGATCTTGGCGTTGCGACGAATATGACAAGTGATGAAGCGGCAACAGCGTTAGCGCGGTTAGCCAACATCACCCAAATGCCGCAGACAGAATTTGACCGGCTCGGTGCCTCGATTGTCGATTTAGGAAACAACTTTGCTACAACAGAACGTGAAATTGTTGATATGTCATTACGTTTAGCAGGAGCAGGAGCGCAGGTTGGTATGTCTGAAGCGGACATCCTCGCCTTGGCTACTGCTCTTTCTTCTGTCGGCATTGAAGCGGAAATGGGTGGATCTGCAATCTCTCGTGTCATGGTCAATATGCAGGTAGCTACTTCCACAGGATTCACTAAAGTCCAAGACCTTTTAAGTAAGACAGGTCTATCCTTGCGCGATCTTCAGATGATGGCGTCGCATTCGGGTAAAGCTTTTGGTAATTTGGCGGAGGACCTTGGAATGACGAAAAAGGAACTGTCTACGCTTGTGGATGCCGGATTGGACTTAGAGAATTTCTCGAAAATTGCTGGGATGACAGGCGAGCAATTCAAAAAGACATTTGAACAAGACGCAATAGGAGCGCTTGGTGCATTTATTAATGGACTTGCTAACGCGGAAGCTTCCGGCGATTCAGCTATTAACATGCTTCAAGAAATGGGTATCACAGAAATCCGTTTACGTGACTCTCTCTTGCGTGCAGGTGGAGCGGCAGAGTTATTTGCCAATGCAGTCGATATTTCAAATAATGCTTGGGAAGAAAACGTCGCATTGACAAATGAGGCTGAAGAACGTTATAAAACTTTCGAATCGCAACTTACTATTTTTGTTAATACGCTTAAAGATATGGGAATTACTATCGGAAATATTATTCTTCCGTTTTTAAATAACCTCATGGATTCTATGAAACCTGTTATTGAATACTTCGCGAACATGAGTGAGGATGGACAAAAACTTGTATTAGTTTTAGGGGCGATAGTAGCGGCGGTCGGTCCATTACTCGTCATACTTGGAACCTTAGTCGCTTCTCTCGGAGCCGTATTTACAGCCATAGGAACATTCAGCGGTGCAATGGCAGTCGCGACCACGGGAGCGGCGGCAGCTACTCCCGCTGTGGGAGCATTGGCGGCTGTCATTTCTGCGCTAACTGGTCCAATCGGCATAGCTGTAGCAGCAATAGCCGGAATTACAGCGGCGCTTGTATTGGCTTATAACAAAGTTGAATGGTTTAGGGATGGTGTGGATAAAGTTTGGGAAGCTATTAAATCAGCAACTCAAAAAGCTTTTGAAGCTGTAAAGGAAACTATTTCCACAGTAATAGAAGCAGCCGTAAAATTTGGTAGCGAACAGCTCGAAACGTTTAAGAAGTTTTGGGATGAAAACGGCAAGGCAATAATGGATTTAGTTAAAAAATATTTCAACCTTGTACTCTCTGAC
>NZ_JBHTLT010000071.1:0-2000 GCF_042679045.1 Sporosarcina contaminans
AAGCCCAGTGGTAATAAGTCAAGGACCAAAATCGAGTGAATTGGAAATTTAATTGTATTAGTTTCTGATATCCATGTTTTTTAGGTATGGCAAATAAACCTCGCATTTTCTTGTTTTTTTAAAAAAAGAAGATGGAAGTTTGGGCTAAAAGAAAGGATGTAAGCGGGCTGTCTTACCCTCTCCTTTCGGGTGGTGTGTACAATTGATTGGTGCGTAGTAGCGAATACACCAACCGTACCAGTTTTCTTGCGGTCATGACGAGTGCACGTTTGTGTTTATGTTTCGGAACTTCATTGTATTTCTTCGTGTAGAATGCCTTGTATTCTGAATCATATTTACGAATGGATTCCGCAGCTTGAATTAAATAGTAACGTAAATACTTATTACCGGTTCGCATTCGACTTGTATTTTCGGCTTCATATTCGCCTGACTGGTGCTGATTCCAGACCAATCCAGCGTATTTGGCCAGCGCATGATGATCCTTGAATCGCTTCACATCACCAATTTCTGCAATCAGACCGGCTGCGAAGACATCTCCAATTCCTTTTACAGATGTGAGGGTCTGTGGAATGCCTTTCATGAGTTTGGCAATCTCTTTGTCCAACCTCTTAATTTGTGACTCCATGTGCTGGATCGTGCTTAATGTGACTGACAGGGAGATGTTCACCGGGTCCTCCATGGTCTTATGTAGGCGATAAGAGGAACGTGCGAGTTTCTGAAGATATTTCGCCAACTCTTCCGGCTCAGTGAAGCGGTTCTTTCCCTTCTCCTGAAGAAATGAGATTAGTTCCTCTAGCTTCATCTCAGCGATGGTTTCTGGATCCAGTTCCTCTATCACTGCGAGGCTGGTAGTACCGAAGGTACTAGAGAAAGGGCTGTCCTGCCTTAAACCGCTGAACTTTAGAAACAGCTGATTCAAGAAATACGTTTTATTTCGTCCGATTTCTTTCATGAAATGGAATCGGGTTCTCGTTAAGCGTTGTAATGCCTCATAGTGATGGGCTTCTTTCATTTCCTGTGGCAATCGTCCAAAGCGTAAGTGGTCTGCGATAACCCAGGCATCGATTTTATCGTTTTTCGGTAAGGTGTCGTATCCTTTTTTGAAACGTGCGACTTTCCGTGCATTCAGAACATACACCTTGGTCTCCACATTAGGTTCATAGCCTTTTAGCTGATCTTGGAGATAGTGGGCAATGTGCCAGGCGTACTGGTCTGTTGCTTCCATCCCGATTTTTAACTCTGCACACTGACTTTTTTCCGCTGTCTCCAACATGCGTTTGATCAGGGTATCAGCCCCGGTTCGATCATTGGAAACAGAAAAATCAGCGAGTGTGACTCCGTCCGCATTCATGAAATGGACATGATGGGACCGTAAACTAACGTCTACACCGACAAGCATTTGTGACATGCCAATCACCTCCTGGTGAGTAGTAATCAAGATTGTTTCAGACCTGGGTGCCCATGGGAATCATCGATGTCATCCTCGTCATAAGCACTCAAAGAATGGAAGACCAAAACGAGCGCTACACTCTCTTCCATTCAACGGCGCAACCAGTGGTTAGACCTTCAATAATGAGCCATGGGTAGCAGGCTTTTTAAGCAGTACACTTAAGTGTCCGCAAGGAGTGAAAGCTATATCCCGAGACAATCCTGTCAGCTTCTATTGTCCCATGGGCCGATCTGAAATTTAAAGTGAAATAATTAGGTAAAAAGAAAAGGACGAAGTCTTGAAATGGAGCCTCCTCCATCCTTCGCCCAAACAGCTATTCAATTGTAAGCATGATAAATAAACAGGTAAGCACCTGTGAGCAATAAATCATTGAATTAAAGTGAATACCTACGGCTTCCCCGTTCAATCGGGTGAAGCGGTTGAAACAAAAACAAGAGTGGGGAAGCCGTAAGGCATCCATTTCCTATAGGAGTCCAATAGACGGCCTCCAGCTGTCCGGATCAACTGGAAATTCTATCGGAAAGAGCTCTTACTACTAATATACGAGGAG
>NZ_JBHTLT010000072.1:0-2334 GCF_042679045.1 Sporosarcina contaminans
AGTTTGCAACAGTACCACATTTTAGACAATGAGAAGGAGGTAGAGTAGTAGACTCAACTAAGAATCTATAATCATCTGCACTTTCTTTCATATCCAGAATCTTAAAGTTTGGAAGATTAATCATATTGGTTAACATTTAAACTATCCTTTACTATATATCGTTTCATTGTTAAAACTTAAATAATAAAAAATGCCTGAGCATTGCACTTCTCAGACATTGAAATTATGAATATTGTCTTTAAGTTTTATTTCTATAATCAGCAATTTTTTGGGGTTCAGGGTTCTCTGGATTGATCAATTTATAATCCGTTAATAAAACAATAAATAATTTCTTCTTCTAACTGACTTAATTTACGATTCATTTTAGTAGTTAGTTCATTGACCAAATTCATGTGGTTGCTTTGATGTTTTTCTGTTAAATCACAAATTAACTTCAATAGACTTATATAACCCATAAAATCATCTTTAGATAATGGAGTTTCATGCGAGAGCACATAAATCTCGGCATCAAACATTTCAATATTTTCTAAGAGGTGTCTAACATTATCAATCTTATATTGTGGTTGTTGTGTATAAATACTTGGATATAAACAGTCACCTAAAAAAAGTACTTTTTCTTCCTCTACAAAAATGAGTGAAGAGTCATCAGAATGATCCCCACCTACATGTTTGATTACACACCGAATACCACCTAAATCAATCTCAAATTGTTCTTTAAATATAATATTGGGTAAAGTGATAGTGATATTTCTGTCTACCCCAAATTCTTTTTTTATCATTTCTGAACAAAACTGATTCTCTAAGCCTTTTTCTACACGATCATCCAAAGCGTCATCTGACCATTCGTATTCCATGATTTTTTCAAGTTGCATTTTTGTTTTTTCATGTGCTATGGCTAACATACTCATCTGATTTGTTCCAAAGCTATGATCCCAATGCCAATGTGTTAATACTACAGAATGATAATTAGTAATCTGACGTTTATCAATTTCACTAAGAAATAACTTAGCATGTTCATCAGAATTTCCTGCATCCACAATTAAAGTTTGGTGAGTCCCACATATGGCAGATAGGATTGGTCGATCTGTTTCAGGATCATGCGGTAAATAGTATATACGATTGGTTAGTTGCTTCAAGTTTTTCCCCATTATCTTAACTCCCTTTGTTTTTTTTAGTTCCGACAATCTTATTTAATGTATCAAGAACATTTTTTAATTCTGTTAAGCTTACTTTCGAGTAATATTTTTCCACTAGAATTTCATCGATTTTTTTAAGAAGCTGATGAAACTCTTGACCCTTATCTCCAAGATAAATAAGGGTCTCTCTACGATTTATTGAATTCACTTGACGATATATCATTTTCATTTCTTCAAGCTTTGAAATTACTTGGCTAACCGCACTTTTTGAAATATCAAAATGGTTTGCAATATCATTCGCAATTACCGGCTCATTACGAATGATATAAAACATTGTTATTTCTTGTTGAGGAGTTAAGTGAAAGTTTTCTAATTCCTTAACCTCTTCGGTTTCTTGTAAAACTAATAACTTAAATTGCTCAAACTTTTGATTGATTTTGTCTATGATTATCAAATAATCTTGCATAGATCTATCATCTCCAATTCATTTTAAAGTTTTTTAGTTAAGTTAAGTTTACTTAACAATTATATATATGTCAATTATTAAAGCCATTCAAGAGATATGAAAAAGTTTTAACTAACTATCATCTTATTTGTTTAAATAGAAATAGAGGGGTGTACGGAAAGTTTAGAGGTTATGTGCCTTATCCGAGGTATTTTTTGAAGGAAGATTAATAGCCATAATGGGAAAATGATTTAATGAAAAGTAATTAATTTTTGCTTACTTACTATGTTAATTGTACTCTGATTAAGTTTTTAATTTTGTGGAGTATTCCACACGATAATCCGAAAACCCTTCATTTCAATCACTTATCAAAGCGAAATAATAATCCCTCATCTCCGTAATTTCGTAATAAGCCTCGCAATATGCTCAATTGCCTGATCCAGCCGCTTCTCATAGTTCCAGTTAATTGTTACGTAGGATATCCCACGCTTATCAAACATTTTCTTCAGAATCTCATTTGTCTTTTTCCGCACTTCCGGATCATTAAATGTCTAATAATCATCCGCGACCCATTTTACATCCGGCTCCAAAAACAAATAAAAATCTGCTGGTCTCAACGCCGTATGCGAGCGTTTTGTCAACAAGCAGAAGAGGCTGGGACATAACTAGCTTTAAATAAGAAAAAAGTGAAATTGAGCTCGCTCAATTTCACTTTTTTTCATTTTTTAAAGTCCCCCTTTCCTGTTGGCCGTG
>NZ_JBHTLT010000073.1:0-2398 GCF_042679045.1 Sporosarcina contaminans
TGTGTAGTGCAAAATAGAAGTACAGAGTTTTGAAGAGGAAAAGTACATAACGTTGCAACACAAGTTTTAATAAAAAAAGGCTTGCCAGCCTTCCAATATTTCTCTACTGTAATTGGTGTCGAATCAAATGCAGTGGAGGTTGAAAGGAATGCTAGCAATGCCTGAAATTAATTGTATCAAATTAATGAGGAATCAGAAATCCTTATCCATAAATAAAATATCAAAAACGCTAGGTATTAACTGGAGAACAGCAAAAAAGTATGCCGACGGAGATCAACTCCCTGAAGAAAATAAAAAGAAAAAGTCTGGAATGATGTACGACGAGCAATGGGGAGAAATTGTAGGAGATTGGCTTTGGGAAGATCTTAAACTAAAGAAGAAAGATAGAAGGACTAACAAGGGGATATTTTCTGCACTTCAGAAGATGGGCTTCAAGGGGTCCTATCGGACCGTCTCTTATTTCATTAAAGAATGGCGTGAAGGAAGAGAAGATATTGAAGATGAAACAAAAGATAAAAACTCTGAGCGTTTAATCCATCCTCCCGCGGAAGCACAATTGGATTTTGGATTAATGGGAGCCGTTAAAGATGGAATGTATGTGGACATTCAATGTTTAGTTATGACTCTTCCTTTTAGTAATAGCGCATTTGCAATTCCTTTACCAGGTGAAAATCAAGAATGTCTTTTACATGGAATGAAAGTGATATTCAAGCAATTAGGCGGAGTTCCTAAGAAAATTCGTATCGACAATATGAAGACCGCTGTCATCAAACCAAGAAATAAGCATGAAGAGGCTGTCTTTACAAACGAATTCCTTCAATTTGCAAATCATTACGGATTTGAACCACAAGCGTGCAATCCCTATTCAGGAAATGAAAAAGGAAACGTGGAAAATAAAGTCGGCTACGTTCGCTACAATTTTATAACTCCTGCACCTGTCATAAAAGATTTGGATCACTTTAGCCAAATACTTGAACAGCAGCTAACGGAGGACCGACAACGCATTCATTATAAAAAACATGTTTCCATACAGGAGTTATTGGAAGAAGAGCATCAGTATCTATTGGAGCTCCCTCAAGAAGAATACCCAGTTTTTAAAAAAGAACAAGCGAAGGCAAATAAGTATGGAGAAATCACTTTAGATAAAGTGAAAGTTTATGTTCCTCGGGCCTATAATTACACACAACTATCTGTCGTTAAGTATTGGGACCGTTTCAAGGTACTATCCCCTCATGGTGAAATCTTGTATGAGGACCATAGACCATATATGCACAAGAATCGTGAGATTCCATGGCAATCTATCCTAAAGGCTTGGTTGGCAAAACCGCGTTCTGCAACCTATTCCCGCTTTTCAGCCTATCTCCCAGGCCGCATATATGAATACATCAATATCTCGAATCTAACGATTCGTAAGGAACGTCTGAAGTGGATTATCGGATTACTGGCTAATCATGATATGAATGAAATCAATGATCGATTTTATGATTTACTCGGTGGGCAATCGGACACTTTAAAAGAACCCGAGGCCCATCCTTATGACATTGATTGGAATAAGTATGATCAGCTTCAAAACACCTCACAGACAGGAAACGAGGTGCAGTGATAATGGATCTAAAAGAAATGTGCAAAACATTGCGGCTGGCGCATGTAAGCGATATTTACTCAGATATACCATGTGAAGATCCAACTCAGTTTTTAAAAACTCTGTTCCAAAAAGAACTACAGCTCCGGGAGGGAGCAAAAGCCGAACGATTGGTTAAGAAGGCGCGATTTTTACAGAAGAAGTCACTTTCGTCGTTTCAATGGAGTGAACAAATTCATTTTCCATCACATATCGACTCTAAAGAATTATGCACACTAAATTTTATCGCCCGTAAAGAGAATCTAATTTTAACAGGGGCCCCCGGCACCGGAAAAACTCATTTAGCAACGGGAATTGGATATGAGGCATGTAAACAGGGGCTTGAGGTACGGTTTTATAGAGTTTCAGACTTAGCCGATGTATTGGAGAGAGCATGGAGCGAGGGCAAGCTATCACAGCTTCGGAATCGTTTTAAGAGTGTTGATCTAATCATTTTGGATGAAATGGGGTACGTGCCTTTTAACAAAGAAGGGGCTGAACTCCTCTTCCAACTCATCTCCGACTGGTATGAACAAAAAAGCTTGATCATCACATCGAACTTGGAATTCAGTCAATGGAATCGTGTCTTTAGTGATTCTAGATTGACTGCAGCTTTAGTAGATCGGGTTATACACCATGCCCATATATTGAACTTTACAGGGGATAGTTTTAGGGTAACAAACGCACTTTCTAGACATAAATGAATACTCAGATGAAGGCTGGCAAGCTTATGTATTTTTCATTGCATTCTTCTGCACTTTTATCTTGCAAAACACA
>NZ_JBHTLT010000074.1:0-2558 GCF_042679045.1 Sporosarcina contaminans
ATATCCGAATTCAAGCGAAACTAAACAGCCAATCGCCGGTTGAATACCGACTAAAGGCTGCTTAGAAGGTGTTTTATTATTGTCTCAAAAACGACAGGCAGTGCCCGAGGGCTCAAGTGGATTTTTTACGTTGGAGCAGTTTTGTAAAGGATGTGGAGAATTTTTTACTCAAGCGGATCTTATTAGATAAACACCAAGTTCAATTTTCCGTTTTCCAAGGAAAGGCTGGCGTCGAATTTATTGCCGTTATTCGCGGTAAATCCTTTAATCGTATTCGTTTTACCTTTCGTGCAAAGAAGTTTCACTTGTGTAGGTGTCAGCTTCTTCTTCAGAAATAGCCCCGGAAATGTTTGCTTGCAGCCGTTTTTATAATTGCTGCAGCCGTAAAACCCTTTACGGGATAAAATCATGCCTGTTTTACAAGCTGGGCAGGGGGCAACTTCTTTCGCTTGATAAGAGCCTCGCGACTTCGACTGCCGCGGCGGAACCTTCGTCGCATCAATCGGCTTAGCCTCTAACTGTTTTGGCACGTCATCCAATAGCTTTGCGATGAACTTCGAAATATTATCGAGGAAGTGCTGTCCGCTTCCTTCGCCATTGCCGATTTTTCTCAAATACGTTTCCCATTTTGCGGTCATTGAAGGGCTTGCAAGTAGATTTCCTTCGATTGCCTGGCAAAGTACACGACCTTTCTCTGTAATCGACACGATGTTTTTCGATACAGTTATATATCCGTGCTTTTTTATCGTTTCAATAATACCGCTTCGTGTTGCCTCTGTTCCAAGGCCCTCTATCTCTTTCAAAATATCCGTTTCTTCCTTGTCCTCGACCAATTTCCCGCATGTTTTCATCATTGCAATGAGCTGACCTTCCGTATATGGTTTTGGCGGCATCGTCTTGCCTTCTTTAATGCCGATATCGGACTCTACGGTCTCCTGCATGCGTAGCGGCGGCAAAGCAGGCTCGTCCTTTTCATCCTTGGACCGTTGGAATAAAGCTTTCCATCCCAAATCCCTCTCTGTTTTGCCGGTTGTGAAAAACGGAAGACCGTTCACATCCGTTGTCACTTTCGTTTCGGTATACAAATAATCGGTATGAAACATGGCAAGTGTCGTACGAACGACTTCCTCATACAAATTCCGTTCAATAGGAGAGAGCCGGCCAAGCACAGCTTGCGAAGGAATCTTCTTCGTCGGAATGATCGCATAGTGCTCTTGAACCTTCGAACTGTCGACATACCGTTTCTTCGGAGCAAGTGAAGCGACAGGGAAAGGATGCCCGATCAGTTGTTGGTAATCGCCAACTTGGTCCTTCAAATACGCAAATTCGTTTGGCGTAATATGCCGCGCATCCGTCCGTGGATAGGTGACAAGCTTTTTCTCATACAAGCCTTGCATCGTCTTCAACACGTTTGCCGGACTCATCTTCCAACGCCGGTTCGCTGTCGCCTGCAAAGTTGACAGGGAATGGAGCTGAGGAGGCGGCGTCCGTTTATCTGTATGGGTGACAGAAGTGATCAAACCGGGTGAATTTGGCTGAATTCTATGCTTCGCAAGTAGTTCCTGAATAATCTCTCGTTTCGGCTCCTTCGCTTTCGCTTTACCTTTATACGTACCGTGTTCAGCTGTAAAAGTTGCTTCCACTTCGAAAAATGGCTCCGAGATAAATGTCTCAATCTCACGCTGCCGTTGATAAATTAAGTACACCGTAGGAGACTGAACGCGGCCGATTGGAAAGACTTCTTGCACACCTTTTGCCTTCAATAGAAGTGTATAGAGGCGAGAAGCATTCATCCCAACGAGCCAGTCGCTGATCTGACGGGCTTTTGCCTCTTCATACATTTGCAAATCTTTACGGTTGTCCCGTAAATTCGCAAAACCTTTGCGCACTTCATCGACTTCAAGCGAATTAATCCAAAGCCGCTTGATTGTCTGGTTGCGGGCTCCTGTTTGATAATAAATACTATAAAAGATGTTCGAGCCTTCGCGATCCACGTCACAAGCATTAATGACCGTATCCGTCCCGCGAATAAGCTTCTTTACAATTTGAAACTGTTTAAATTTCCCCTTCGCCACTTGGAACTCATACCTGTCCGGCAAAATTGGCAAGCTACCTAATGTCCATCGCTTCCAAGCAGGATTGTATGCATGCGGCTCTTTTAACTCAACCAAATGGCCGACACCCCACGTTATATACGCTCCTTGCGGGAAAATCGGACAAGGATTTATTTCAAGATAGCCCTCATGCTTCCGCACGGAAAAAGCGTCTGCATACGCTTTCGCTTGGGAAGGTTTTTCGGCTAGGATGACAGGTTTCATGGCTGACACCTCTTTTCTTTTTGTAATGAAACATTCGTTCTTTTATTATTGCATAGATTTGGGATGGTTTCTAATAGGGAGGGGATGGAAAGTGGAGTTTTTTTATCAATTCATTTATAGTTGAACGAACGGGTGTTTGATACTATGTCAAGAAATTGGACACATTAAATTGAGAGTCATAGCTATTTGTATAATCAAGCTAACGCGCTTTGCTTGTTGGCCATGTCATAAGCGAACAGA
>NZ_JBHTLT010000075.1:0-3114 GCF_042679045.1 Sporosarcina contaminans
TAAATTCTTTATCATATTGTCTTTTCATCTTTTTCACTCCGCTCAATTGGATAAGTTTATTATAACTCTCCCAATTCAATGAGTCCTAAATTTAGACTATCATCAGTTTTACTTTCGGGATGGATTTAGGTGTTAGGTGGAGTTTTCAACTAATAATATTGATTTTAGTGCCTTAGATAAAAAAATAAGTCATTTATCCAAGGAACAAATTATAGAAGTAATAACCTCCTATTATGATGGAGAAAAAATCAAAGATATTTTAGATAGATATGAAATAAAAACAAATGCATCAAATTTAGTAAGGATCTTTCCACCAGTTATAAGTGATAGTTTTTGTATGGAGTGTAAATCACCCATGGTGATAACCTTACAGTCAAGGTCATATTCCAATTAAATTAATGATCAACAGAAATTTTGCTCTAATTGTGGGCATCAAGAAATGCCATTTTGTAAATGCGAATCTTGTAAAAAAGAAAAAATTGAAGCAAAGAAACTTGCTGAAGAGCAACAAAAGAAATTACTTGAAAAGAAACGCCAATTACTATTTGATTTTTATGATGAGGATAACTGGGAGAAAATTAGCGAGAAGGAATTAAGTATAGAAGATAGGCTTTACTTGGCAGTTGTATTGAAAGGGGCTCTTTCAGAATATAAGTTGTATTGAACCACTTGAAAAAGTTGAAGAGAAAATTGCACCTACGCCAGACTTCAGAATCGAAACAATAAAAACATTAACTGAGAGAGACATTTTGGTTCCAAGCTTAAAATCAAAAATGAATGACTTCGAGGTGGAATATTCAACAGAAGATGAAGAGCACTATGAAATCTCTTATTATATCTACAAAGTGCGTTATCGTATAAATATCGAGCCAGAGGATTATGATTATGACGCTATGATTAAGCGATTAATGTATCCTGATTTAAGTAAAATGGAAGGTTTCAAAGAATTTTGTTATGAAATGTGGAAGCGGGTTTCACTTAATGAATGCTTACAATCCTGATTGTAACAAATGGAAAAGGTGGGTTATTCTTTTAATCCAGGTGAGAAGACGATAAAAGTTTTCGAAGAACTATTAGACTATTTCTCTGTTTCTCAAATTTACGGTATTATTTATCGTGCGGTTGCTAACAGTACTCGGAGATATCAAGCTAGAGAGATTACAAAAATTCGTGCCAAAATTCAGTTATAACTTCTTGTGAAAATTATGGTCAGAGAGCGATAGCGAAAGGGTGGCGGTTAACCCATTATTCACGAATAAAGGATCTACCTGAGACCTACATTAATACGATACTATTTACATCAATTATGCAAATTGCTGAACTTGGTTTCTCAGAAAAGCCAACGCTTAGTTTTTTAGAAGAGATAGTAGATAATAAATTCCATATAAAGGCGGATTTCTATGGCTAAAACTGATAATTTACTAGCAATTCTATGGATGCTTAGTTCGGGTGAAAAAATTACCGCGAAACAAATTTCAGAAAGGTTAGAGATGAAATGAACACTTCTTTCAGTTAATGAATTCAATAAGTAGATGAACTAAAAAAATCAACTTAGCAGTTTGATATTAGTTTAAATAGTTACCATGCTTTAGACGAGATGTCTAAGCATGGTTTTTGTACAAAGAATTTAAAAATCAGTATAAATGCAACTTAATCTCTCGTTCTTTTTACCTGTTATCATAAAATAAGTCACTAGTGTCGCATAAATAAGTTCAAAGTATTCCGTCTAATATCTAAACTTTTAAATATTTTATTTTCTAATAACTTTGAAGTCTACAGAGTAGAGGCAATTGAACCTACATTGGAAGATGTTTTCTTGCATTCATAGTCAATTATTTTGGCTGCATGTAATTGGAAAAAAGAATTTGGTACTTACTGAATTTATATTGTTTCCGAACAGAAGGTAATCATTCAAGATGACTAACCTATGATAAATGATGGAAAACAATAAATGAATCACCTTCTAATAATTGTTTTTGGTTGAAACTGAAATCCTTCTAATTCGTATATATAGAAGGGGGTGGGGGTTTAATTGCAAAACGATTCAAATCATAACTCTACTGTAATCAGTGTTAGTCGTGCTGAAAAATCATTCTGGTATATCAGTTTTTCGGTATTAGGCATTATGATAGGCTATTTTCTTTCAAGGATCCTGTCATGGGCAATCAATATTGAAGGTCTTCCCTTTCAAAAACGCTTGTCACTTATTACAAAGTTTGTAGAATTCTTTCAATCACTTATTGGTGGGTGGTCTAATCTATTGTTTTCCCTTGTCGGTTTGCTCATCGGTATATATTTGGCAAACCAATTATTAAGGGAAAGTCCAACTATTATCGTTACAGGCTATGATATAGATATTAGTAATCATATCAAATTGCTTCGAAGTGAAATTCAAACTATATATTATGATGAAGAAGATCTCGTGGTAGTGGGGGTTTCTGGTCATGAACTTTTAAGAGAATCTTATGATATAAAAAAGGAAACTTTGCAAAATGCCTTAAACAATCATAGGTACCCATTTCATTCGAACGATCCGTATAAAACTCAATTTAAGGTTTGGATTCCGAATACCAATGAACTTCCAGTACACGTTAATGCATTGTTGAAAGCGAGGGAGCTTGCTAAAAAAAACAAGGATAAAGATGAAGTAGTTAATATTTGTAGAGAATTATCGAACTTAGGGATTATTGTAAAAGATAATGAGGATAAAAAGCAGTTTTGGAGGCATGTTGTGCCAAAACAATAAATAATGGCAGTGTATTCACTTTATCATAATGATAAAGTTGCTCTTTCTCCCGTTGATTACAGCCAATGGAATGTACCACCCTTGTCATCTTTTTTACCACCCAATGACAACGTTTGTACCAGCGAACGACAAGTAGCTTACCATCGCCAGGAGAAAAAGATTTTGATAAAGTAGGAAAGTTTTAATCACGTAAGCCACATTTCTGAATCAATCACTATATCGTACTATAGTCGGGACTAACATGCTCGTCTATCGCCATAACGAAAAGGGGCTGTCCAGAAAGTCAGTGTAAACTGATTTTCTGTGATAGTCCCTTTCTGGTTGGAGAATAAATGGGGAACCCCTGACAACCGTCGCTTTCCGTTCCA
>NZ_JBHTLT010000076.1:0-3469 GCF_042679045.1 Sporosarcina contaminans
CTAATATTACGAGATAAAAAGGCCTTTTTCCGTTAAAATAACTTCATA
The DNA here is from genome assembly GCF_042679045.1 of Sporosarcina contaminans. Taxonomy (NCBI): domain Bacteria; kingdom Bacillati; phylum Bacillota; class Bacilli; order Caryophanales; family Caryophanaceae; genus Sporosarcina; species Sporosarcina contaminans. Next base: position 49 of record NZ_JBHTLT010000076.1, read on the forward strand.
ATTGACAAAAGGGTTGGAAATCAATTCGATTTCCAACCCTTTTGTCTACAGTCTGAAGCATCCTGATGAACAGGATGCTTCCATAAAATTATTAATTGGTTTGGACTGTTTCGATTTCTTCGGTTAACTCAATTAACTGATCGATCAAATCACCGATATAGGAAATTGTGTCAAGCAATGGCTGTTCAGTCGTAATATCAACTCCGGCCATTTGTGCAAGCTCTGCAGGTGATTTCGTGCCGCCTGCTTGGAGGACTTTCAGCCAATCTTCTACCGCTGGTTTACCTTCAGCCAAAATACGCTTTGATACTTGTGTGGAAATTGTCAAACCAGCACTATATGTGTATGGATATAAGCCCATATAGTAATGTGGCTGACGCATCCAAGTTAATTCAGCACCTTCTGTTATTTCAACGTCATCACCCCAGAATTCCTCCAAAACGCCGCGTTTCAATTCGTTGAGCACATTTGCATTTACGCTGCCGCCTGCATCAATGCGTTCATACACTTTTCTTTGGTATGCAGCTTCCAATAAATGTGTCACGAAATTATGATAGTACGTCCGCGCTACGATCGAAGAGATAACCCAACGCTTAAATTTCGGATCATCCGAATTCGAGAGCAGGTGATTTGCCATAAGCATTTCGTTCATCGTAGAAGGAGCCTCAATGAAGTATAGAGACGGACGTGAGTTGAAGATGTTTTGGTGCTTATGTGCATTGTAGAAATGTCCGGCATGCCCTAATTCATGCGCCAATACGAATACATCTTCCATGCTGCCTGTCCAAGAAATTAGAATGTACGGATGGACTCCATATGGGCTTGAGCAAAATGCGCCTGTTGATTTTCCAATGTTTTGTGCAAAATCTGTCCAACGTTCGTCATATGAACGTTCAACCATCGTTAAATAGTCATCTCCCATAATCGAAAGTGAATCTTTAATATATTTTTTCGATTCTTCAATTGTTATTTTCGGCTCGTAATTAGGGTCTAAAGGAATTTTCAAATCGGAAAAAGTCATCTTATCCAATCCGTGGACTTTTTGAAGTAATTTAGCATATTTTCGCATATGCGGTGATAACTCTTTCATAATTAGATCGATTTGGCGGTCATACATTGATCGATCAACTTCTTGATTGAACAGCAAATAATCGAATACTGTATCGTATCCACGCAAATCGGAAATTGTCTTTTCTTTTTGCAAATGCATATCGTACGTTTTCGCAGCTGTATGCTGATACTGCCTCAATTTTGCATAGAAAGCGTCATACGCAGCTCTTCTTTTTGATGTGTCTGCTTCTGATTCCCAGCCTCCTTCAAAAGAAGTATAGCTTAACGGGAATTTTTCACCGTCGACTTCAAAATCATCAAATCGAATATCAACCAATTTCGTTGTATTGTACAAACCGTATGGTGCGTTCAGTACGGAAGACATAGCAGCTAACGTTTTTTCCACTTCAGGATGCAATTGATATGGTTTTTCACGCAACACTTCTTTTAAATAAAGCTCAAAGTCTTTAGATTGTCCCATCGCTTTTTCAAGCAGTTCTGCAGGAAGTTCGGACAGTTCACTTGAAACGAAAGACAATTGGCTTCCTAATTTAGAAGCAATTGATCCATACTTGCTTGCGCGCATTTGAGCTTCATCGTTCGTTTGGTCTTCGCTTGATGACAGGCTCGTATAAGCTCCGATCGGCACCATTTTCTTATAGATGGAAGCATATCCTTTTAATGCGGCAATAATTGAGTCGACATCGGAAATCTTGCCTTTGAACTGTTCAACATAGCTTGCGACATTTTGCTGTAATTGCTCAATCGCTTGATTGTAATCATCTTCCGATTTAAAAAGATCTTGCAAATTCCAAGTTTCTTCAACTTTTACTTCTGAACGCGGCGGTAAGCTTTTGACCATTCTCATCTCTCCTTTTATTACGGTTTTCGAACTAAATATAGTATAAAGCATAATGACAGAAAAGTAAAAAAGAATGATAGAGTAGCAAATTTTTATTTACTGGAAGTTCGCTCGTTCTTATTTCGAAGTATAATGCACTGAATTGAACTGAATAGGTACGTTTTCATTCAAAATACATCGATATCCATTCAATTCTCGTCAATTTTACATTCGTTTTCTGCTTATACTCCATTATTTATAGGAGACTCATACGATAATTGTCTTTCACGCATTAGTAGACTTCTGTAATAAACACATTACATTGAAACTCTTCATATGAGCTGCTAAAGCATCGAAGAACTCATTCATAATCAGAAAAAATAAACGAAGAAAATATATTTTTTATAGTGTCGGATTAAAGGAAAAAGAATGAGCTATGAAGAATAATGGAAAAAGGTTTTTGTCCGCTTAAATATAGAAAAATTGGGGGTATCGCAAATGGGGTACATCGAAGAGTTAAGAGAAATTGTTGGGCACCGTCCTTTATTGCTAACAGGAGTTGGTGTCGGTGTGTTAAATGACAAAGGAGAAATTCTTTTACAAAGAAAAATTGACGGAAGATGGGGAATACCTGGAGGTTTTATGGAATTAGGAGAATCTGTCGAGGAAACAGGTAGAAGGGAAGTATTTGAAGAGACAGGGCTTCAAATTGGAAAAACTGAACTTGTCACCGTTATATCCGGAGAACACACCTATTCAGTTCTGCCAAATGGAGATGCTTATTATTCTGTCTCGATTATCCTTGTCACGAAAGAAATAATAGGTGGAGAATTAAAGGCGGATGGTATTGAAACGACTAAGGTGGAATTTTTTCCAATTAATTTCTTGCCAGAATCATTAAATCCGCTCATCCGTAATTTAATCCATAAATATGCAATAAAATGAGGAGGGAACGAACTGAGTGTCCCCATCCTCTATAATTGATTTTCGGCAAAAAAACGTGCTATCCATTCCATATCAAGGTCGTCATTAACTATTTTATAGTAGAGCATAGAATTTTGGATGATCAAGTTTTCCGTTATGATTACCGTCATGCTATTTCCATTGTTGTCTGTAAGGCTGATACTGAATTGATCGATATCATCTTCAATATCGATTTCTTCCGGTTTCAGCTTTTTGACATCATAATGCTGTAAAAAGTTTAATAGCTCATCTACTTGTTCAGGATCGTCAACGATCCAAGTTTTTGAAGGTGAATCGGATAATTGAGGCTTGCTGAATACGAGAGATTGAAAGTTTGTGTCGGCCGATTGTAGCAGCTCTGCGAATTTCTTTTCATTATAGTCATTAATGGATTGAATCATTGCATAAGCACCGCCGATTAGGAGCGCTATTAGCAAAATGCCTCTTATTTTCAAGATGATACCTCCTCGTATATTAGTAGTAAGAGCTCTTTCCGATAGAATTTCCAGTTGATCCGGACAGCTGGAGGCCGTCTATTGGACTCCTATAGGAAATGGATGCCTTACG
>NZ_JBHTLT010000077.1:0-4182 GCF_042679045.1 Sporosarcina contaminans
CGTTCGTCCTGAGCCAGGATCAAACTCTCCATAAAAGAGAAATTCGAATAGCTCGAGTTTCTTGCTGGCATCTTGTTAAGATGTCAATTTTGAATCCGAAGATTCATTTTGTCTCTTCCGCCGACAGGGTCGGCTTTGAGACTTTATTTGTTGACGTTTTGCTGTTCAGTTTTCAAGGTTCATTTACCGTCGTTTTTGACGGCGACTTTTCTATCTTAACACTTCGGATCTCTATCGTCAAGTGTTTCCGAAAAAGTTTTTTTAGATAATTATTGGAGCGGGTGAAGGGAATCGAACCCTCATCATCAGCTTGGAAGGCTGAGGTTTTACCACTAAACTACACCCGCGTATATTTTATAAATGTATGGCGCGCCCGACAGGAGTCGAACCCATAACCTTCTGATCCGTAGTCAGACGCTCTATCCAATTGAGCTACGGGCGCTCATTATAAATCAAAGTTTGGTGCGGTAAAGAGGACTTGAACCTCCACGGGGTTAACCCCCACTAGGCCCTCAACCTAGCGCGTCTGCCATTCCGCCACTACCGCATGATCATTATGCGACAAACTTTATTATACAACTCTCTATTCATTTGTCAATAAGTTTTTTAGAAAGAATGGTGAGCCATACAGGATTCGAACCTGTGACCCTCTGATTAAAAGTCAGATGCTCTACCGACTGAGCTAATGGCTCGTATATATTGTTTGGAAAGGTTTTTTCGTCAATCTTGCTACTAATACCTCGTGGTGTTTCTTTCTAAATGAAGAGTCACGATTTGCTCCTAATACCTTCCGGCATTACTCGCAAACCATTCTTTTCGTGGAGCGAAAAAAATGATTGGCTGGGGTAGCTGGATTCGAACCAACGAATGACGGAGTCAAAGTCCGTTGCCTTACCGCTTGGCTATACCCCAACGGATTAGCATTACGTAAACTCACAGTTTGTTGTTTCCCTTTTATACTGTGTTCCAAACTCGGAATAATATACTATAAAAAATGGTGACCCCTACGGGATTCGAACCCGTGTTACCGCCGTGAAAGGGCGGTGTCTTAACCGCTTGACCAAGGGGCCGTTTAGTTATTTCATTCATGTTCGATCGAGAAGCTGTTTCGCATTTCCTAATCGACTTTTTCTATTATAGACACACTTGATTCATTCGTCAACACTTTTATTGAAATTAATCTATAATCAATAAAGAAATGCATAAGACCGCGTTTCGCGGCCTTATATCATCTAATAACCTTAATACATTTCATAGAAACGTTCCACTTCAATGATGAATAGCATCTTACAATTTTAAGGGGGTAGATCAATTACTCATACAATCCATTTGCGTTTGCTGATTAAAGACTAACGTAAACAATTTCACCTTTGCATTTTCCGCATCTATACTTTCGCACGTCCATTCTCCGCCGTCTTTTATAAACGAAAGAACATGATTTGCATTGATAAGTGTGGATAACGGATTGCTGCTTTGGCTTGGCCTGCAACGGTTTGCAATATCTTGGTGATCCGGTTTGCTGCAGCAGCATTTTAAAATCTGCGTCTCCATGTTTATAGCCTTTTCCTTCAAGGTGCAAATGGTAGTGGCATAACTCGTGTTTAATAATCCCGATTAATTCTTCTTCGTCATATAACTCGATTACCTTTGGATTAATTTCAATCGAGCCATCAGAAAGCTTATATCTTCCTCCTGTCGTTCGCAAACGGCCGTTAAAGGAAGCTTCGTGACGGAATGTTTTTCCGAAGTGCTCCAAAGACAATTGTTCGACAAGCAATTGCAAATCCTTATTATCCATATCTAAACTTCAATCTGCCTTATTTGGACGCTGGTGGGATCATTGTTAATGAAATACGCCCTTTTTGCTTGTCTACTGCTTCAACCCAAACCGTTACGATATCTCCGGAAGCCACGACATCTAATGGATGTTTGACAAACCCCTTTTTGAGCTTCGATATATGAACTAACCCATCCTCATGTACACCAATATCGACAAAAGCCCCGAAGTCTACAACGTTTCGGACAGTCCCTTGCATTTCCAAACCTTCATAAAGATCTTTCATATCCAATACATCCGCTTTTAGCAAAGGTTGAGGATAGTCATCCCGCGGATCTCGGTTCGGGCGTTTAAGTGTATCAACAATATCCCGCAACGTCACTTCCCCGACTTCCAACTTTTTGGCTGTCGCCTCGATGTCGAGATCAGTTAACGCTGCTACAGCTTCTTCTTTTCCTAATTGATCTTTTGTAATGCCCGCCACTTCCAAAATGCGCTCGGCAACCGCATAACTTTCCGGGTGGATGCCTGTTGCATCAAACTTGTCCTTCGCTTCAGGAATACGCAAAAATCCGATTGCTTGTTCATAGGTCTTCGCTCCGAGACGCGGAACTTTCTTCAATTGCGTCCTTTTTTGAAACAGCCCATTCTCTTCCCGTGCTTTTACGATATTATCAGCTACCGTTTTTGACAGCCCTGCCACGTATTGTAACAATGAAGAAGATGCAGTATTAACATTCACCCCTACCCGGTTAACAGCAGTTTCAACAACAAAGGATAAAGACTCGGACAGTTTCTTCCTTGCAACATCATGCTGATATTGGCCAACGCCAATTGATTCCGGGTCAATTTTGACTAATTCCGATAGCGGATCCTGCAATCTCCGCGCAATGGAAACCGCACTTCTTTGCTCTACCTGCAAATCAGGAAACTCCGCCCTTGCCTGTTCAGATGCAGAGTATACACTGGCACCCGCCTCATTGACAATGACATAGGATGCTTTGTGAGGCGAATCCTTCAGGCAATCAGCAATAAACTGTTCTGTTTCTCTTGAAGCCGTTCCATTCCCGATCGCGATCAACGGGATTGAATACTTTTCAAGCAATGAGAGAACTGTCTTTTTCGAACCTGCTTTATCAGGTTTTGGCTGATGCGGATAAATAACTGCGATTTCAAGCATTTTACCGGTTTCATCTATGACTGCTAACTTACAGCCTGTCCGGAATGCAGGGTCAACGCCCAACACCATTCTTCCTTTAAGCGGCGGCTGCAGTAATAGGCTTTTCAAGTTTTCGGAGAATACATGAATCGCCTGTGCTTCAGCTTTTTCTGTTAATGCAGCACGCACTTCCCGTTCAACAGATGGTGCGATCAATCGTTTAAATGAATCCTCTATTGCCTCTTTTACTTGAGTAGCAGAAGCAACATGCGATTTCTTTATTACTTTGCGTTCAATTTCTGAAATGATTCTTTCTGAGGGGAATGCCACCCCAATCCGGAGAACCTCTTCTTTCTCTCCTCTATTTAACGCCAACACGCGATGTGGAACGATGCGCTTCACAGGTTCTTCGTAGTCATAATACATTTCGTAAACAGAACGCTCATCTTCTGCGCCTTTTCGAAGTGCCGAAGTAATTTTCGCATCCGACCAAGTTAGCTTCCGGACACTTTCCCTTAAAGATGCGTCGTCCGCAATTCGCTCAGCGATAATATCACGAGCGCCGGATAAAGCTTCTTCTATAGAAGGTACATTTAATTCCTCGTTGACAAATGGAACTGCCATTTCCTCAGGTAACGCATTTGAAAAAGTGAGCAATTGTTCTGCAAGTGGCTCAAGCCCGCTCTCAATCGCAACCATTGCTCGAGTCCGTCTTTTTTGTTTATACGGACGGTACAAGTCTTCCACCCGTTGTAAAACGGTCGCCTGCTCAATGTCCTTCTTGAGTTCATCTGTCAGTTTTCCTTGTTCTTCAATAAGCCGGATGACTTCCTCTTTCCTTTGCTCCAACCCTTTTTCATAGTTATATGCTTCTTCTATCGCTTTAATTTGGACTTCATCAAGGGAGCCGGTCGCTTCCTTGCGATACCTTGCTATAAACGGAACTGTATTTCCTTCATCTAAAAGTGCGATTACATTCGCCGTTTGCTTTGAACTAATAGATGCTCTTTTCGCCGTGGCTTCAATAATTTTAGTCACCGCATTCACCACTCCTTCCGATATGTACATGTTACCATACATGGATGAATTTCATTTATTTACAGCCAATCATACGCAGGGATTAATTTCTTCGGTTGCTTTTAATGGTTCTAAATCAAATGTTGGGGTGATGTGATTTGCACGTCACCCTTTTACTTAGGTACCGCTGAGTAATGTTGATTTGCGCTACAGGGCGGACGCTTTCCGC
>NZ_JBHTLT010000078.1:0-4285 GCF_042679045.1 Sporosarcina contaminans
GAACGGAAAGCGACGGTTGTCAGGGGTTCCCCATTTATTCTCCAACCAGAAAGGGACTATCACAGAAAATCAGTTTTCACTGACTTTCTGGACAGCCCCTTTCTTATCGATGTACTTTTTTTGGCAACTTAATTGAAGAGTATATTAATACAGCCATTAGGAATAAACCGAAATAACCGATTGTAGGATAACAGTACGCCACTAAATCTGTAAACTTTACAAAACTTAGCACAAAACCTATAACTAACGTAATCAAAACGAACATTTTAAAGCGTTTCGTGCCGATTGTAACGAATCTCGCTCCAAACGCGTAAAACATGCTGACCGCTGTATTGAAAATCATGCCATACAATACGAATGCCATGAGCGTAGCCAAAATCGGAGATATCTCATTTATAATTGCCAACATTGGCAAATCTACATCTGCTACCATATCCACTTTTGAGAAAATCGCCAAATGACTCAAAATGATTAAAATCCCTAATCCTAAACCGCCTACTAATCCGCCAAGCGCCGCAACTTTCTCATTTTTCTCCGCTCCTCCCATAACGAGCGACATCGAAGCACCTAACGCAATGTTGAAGGATACATAATTTATCCCAGAAATGAACCAGTTCGGCAATGTTGTGCGGACATTTGTAGCAACCGGATCCAATACAGCAAATGAAGTATCCATTGTCACCAAACAATAAACGGAAACGACGACAACCGCCAAAATGAGAAAAGGCGTAATGCTTCCGATTACTGCCACGACTTTATCGACATTCATCAAAATCGTTACAAAAACAAGAACTACCATTAACAAGCTGCCTATGTAAGACGGAATGCCAAATTGCTGTTCCAAGTTCGAACCTGCTCCAGCCAACATTACGACACCGACACCGAATAATGTAAAAATGATGATATAGTCAACAATAACTCCAATATAACGTCCACTTATTTTGTAAATTACTTCTTTATGAGAAGTTGTCTTCAATCGGCTTCCAAGTCGCGTCAACGTCATCCCCATATATGCAAACAAAACGGTGGATAATATAGCTGCCGCAATTCCCATCATTCCGAAACTCGTAAAATATTGCAGAATTTCTTGACCGGAAGCAAACCCCGCACCGACAATGATCCCGATGAAAGCGCTCCCCATTTTAAGAACCCTTTTCATATGCATTGTTCCCCCTCGTTGTAAATCTATCTAATACTGTCTGAACATTATGATCCGCATCATTGTCTCGTTTAAATTTACCATGTACAAAACAGTATTTCAAGAACATTACGTATTATCCATTTACATAATAAATTTACTAAAATACTCAGCAGTTACCGCTCGTTTATAGAAGCTGATAAACGAGCCACCACAAAAAAAAGAAGATCCCTGTCCCTCCTACGGACAGAGATCCCCTAAAAAAACTGCCCGGCATCACAGCAGGACAGTTCCATTCAAACTTATTTGCCTTCCAATAACTTTTTCGATTCACGGACAAATGCCGGAATGTCATCGGGTGTACGGCTCGTTACCAGCTGGTTTTGACAGACAACGACTTCCTTATCGGCATATTTCGCTCCGGCATTTTCCATATCCACTTTGATGGATTTATATCCGGTTGCATCGCGGCCGTCTAAAGTTTTCGCTGTAATCAGCAGCTGAGGTCCGTGACAGATGGCGAATACTGGTTTCTTATCGTCCATGAATTTCTTCACGAACTGTACGAAACGATCATCCGCGCGCAGTTGGTCTGGTGAAAATCCGCCTGGAATGAAAAGCGCATCGAAATCATCCGGATTCGCTTCATCGATCCCTAAATCGATTTTCACTGTCGCTTTTTCTTGTTTGCCTTTCACTTCTTTTCCAGCTTCCTTCTCAATCGTCACCACTTCATGCCCTGCTTCTTTAAAAGCGTCCGCAGGCTCCGTGTATTCCGAGTCTTCGAATAGGTTTGTTAGGACTGTTGCAATTTTTGCCATCTCTATGAACACTCCTTCGTTTTACTGAATTGATTACACTTTTATCTTTTCCACAACGGACTCCGACCTAAACCTATGGACGATACTTCGAGACGAAAGAATTATTATTTTCATAGAAACGCCAAGGATAATGGACCGCTTCACCAGAATTGCCTATCCCTACTCTCGGTCCGCTTACAACTTCCGAAGCACCCGGACCTTCGGCAATAAAAAGCGGTTCGTCACCCCAATGATGGCCATAATACGCCATTGTGACTCCTAACGCTTTAGATAATTTCCCAGGGCCATTCGTCCAATCTGTCATCTTCAAATGCTCCCCTCTGCGATCGCGGATTAGCTCAAAGCCCTCAACAGGCTCCGCAGCTCTAATTAAAACGGCATGCGGCGTTCCGACTGGTCCGCTTACAACGTTCATAAGCGTGTGCGTATGCATTTGATACGTATATACTAAACCTGCTTCCCCAAACATGATCTCGGTCCGCTTCGTTCGACGATTGCCATAGCTATGTGCAGCGCGGTCTTCGGGCCCGTGATAAGCTTCCGTTTCAACAATGCGTGCTGCAATGACTCCTTCAGGCAGCTCATGCACAATCATTTGACCAACTAAATTGCGTGCAAGCTCCAATACAGGCATATGAAAAAAAGATTTTTCTATAGGAAAATACATGTGCTGTTCCTCCATCATTTCCGTTCACGTTATACAATCATTCCCTTATGGGAGCAACAAAAAACAGAATCGTCACCATTGAAACTGTAAGCCTTTCTAATTACAGCTCCGCAAGCCAACGATCCGTTTCTTTTGGTGAAGTAAGGACAACTAAATCCGCGTCACATCTGTCCAACATTTGAAAAACACCGGGTCGCTTCTTTTTCGAATACGTCCAAATGAATTTTACAAACTCCCAATCAAGCTTCTCAGTACACCCTTCTGCCATATCCGGGCGAGCTTTTCCATGATACATAATCCTACGCTTAAAAACGCGGGCTAAACAAAGCCAATTGGGATAATCAAGGAAGATGACCAAATCGGCGTACTTCGCTCGCATCTCAATCGTCGAATTGAAATTTCCATCTATAATCCATTCCTCTTCCATCAATGCCCGTTGAAGCTTCTCTCTAAAAACTGGCTTCGGCGTTGGGACCCATCCTTCATTCCAATAAAGGGCATCTAAATGGAGGACGGGAAGTTGAAGTTTCTTCCCAAGTTCCTTCGAAAGCGTTGATTTCCCTGCTCCACTACAACCAATCACAAGAATTCTTTTATAGGGATCAGACATTTCGCATTTCCTCTAACAATTTGCCAATTGATAGCCAGTCAGCATCCAAATCAGGGCGGTGGGATGGCCTATAAAAAACGGACGCCGGATGAAACGTCGGTACGATCCGGTACAAACGTTCCGTCCATTCATATGCTGTTGACGATAGATCAGGCAAGCAACGTACAGGCTTTTCCAGCAACTGTCCATGCAACTCTGTCACCTTTGCTTCCTTGCCAAGCAATCGTTGCAAGCCAACATTGCCCAACGTGACGATCAATTTCGGTTTAACGTTTGCCAATTCATAATCCAACACCGGAGCATGTGCCAAAATTTCTTTTTGCGTCGGCGGCCGATTGTATTTCCGTTCCGTCAACGTACCATCTCGCTCCTTTTTCATCCCCCATCTATATGGCCTGCTCCTCACCGCACTCGTTATGTATACATCTTCACGCGATAATCCGATTGACCCTAAGGACCTCATCAACTCTTTGCCTGCCCTGCCGACAAAAGGAATGCCATCCACTATTTCAAACTCTCCCGGGGCCTCCCCAATTAGCATAAGCTCGGGACGCTCAGGACCTTCCCCATAGACAAAACCTTCAACAGGAAATCCCTTAATCCGTTCCTTACCGACCGCAGCAATCGATTCCGGTATCCGAAACATCAGCACACTCCCTCCCAAAACACTTCTCCCTTTAACAATACCCTTCTTGAATGAAGAATAAAAACCTTTTGAAACGCCACATCATCACTGCCTACAGAAACGCAAAAAAAATTATACATAAATGCATAAAAATCAACAAAGAACACATAAATACTTACAATAACGCATAATCAACTCCAAAAAAGCATAAAACTACACTCCCGCGCATAAATCAAATAAATAACGCATAACCACCGCAGCTCCACTATTTCATTCCGTTCAATACTTCCATATAACGACCAATTATCCCTCCCTTACTAAATAAAAAAGGGGCTGTCCAGAAAGTCAGTGAAAACTGATTTTCTGTGATAGTCCCTTTCTGGTTGGAGAATAAATGGGGAACCCCTGACAACCGTCGCTTTCC
>NZ_JBHTLT010000079.1:0-4716 GCF_042679045.1 Sporosarcina contaminans
GAAAAACGATTCGTTTTTCGCCACCTGTTCTATTTTAGGGACTTATTGGACAGCCCCCTTTTAGGTTTTATAAATGAATAAAAGGTAAATAAAAAATCCGTTACATGAATGTAACAGACTTTATCTCCAACTATGCGCTTTTATCAAAATGAATGGCGGAGGAAGAGGGATTCGAACCCCCGCGGGCTTTAACACCCCTGTCGGTTTTCAAGACCGATCCCTTCAGCCGGACTTGGGTATTCCTCCATATCAACAAAACATAATTTATCACGAATCAACTTTTCATGTCAACTACTTGTAAGAACCTTTTTTAAGAAAGTATATTCACAGAAGTCTGTCTTCTGCTATTGGATGAAAATTATCGCAGAGCCTCAAAATAATTATGTACTGTCTCAGAGACAGATATTTTTTTGAAAAACTTATAATAAAACATTTATATCATTATAAAAGAGTGTGAGAGCATTGCTTTTAATAGAAGTTTATAAGGGTATGGGTTGATTTTATCCACAGAAATCGTTATACTTAGAGAGCCGTGCTAGGTGGGGAGGTAGCGGTGCCCTGTAACTTGCAATCCGCTCTAGCAAGACTGAATCCCTTCTCGAGGCTGTCCGTATTGTAGGGTCTGCCTCTTGCACGTAGTGTTGACGTCTGGGTCCTGCGCAATGGGAACCCATGAACCATGTCAGGTCCGGAAGGAAGCAGCATTAAGTGGCATCTCTCATGTGCCGCGGGGTTGCCTAGGCCGAGCTGTCGACAGGAGTAACGCTTATGTGCGGCAGTCAAAGGAAGGTGCGCGGCTTTATTACGCGAATTCAACTCGTCCATTCCGGGCGAGTTTTTTATTTTTATGAAGTAAAAATTTTTGTTCCAATGCCTGTCCTTAACGACAGGTTTTTTACTGCCCTATTGGCTTGTGAGAGGGGTTTTTACGGGAGATTTATGATATAATCATTTGTATATGACTTGAAGATGAGAGGAGGGGAAATGGTGGTTTACCAAGCTTTTTATAGAGTATATCGACCGCAGTCATTTGAGGAAATGTCGGGGCAGCGCCATGTGAAGCAGACTTTGCAAAATGCGTTGCTGCATAATAAGACATCCCATGCTTATCTATTTTCTGGACCGCGGGGGACAGGAAAGACGAGTGCTGCGAAAATTTTCGCTAAAGCAATGAACTGCGAGAAAGCTCCATCTAAAGAACCTTGCAATGAATGTCCGACCTGTCGAAGTATAACGGAAGGCTCGAATACGGACGTTATCGAATTTGACGCAGCTTCCAACTCGAGGGTAGAAGAAATGCGGGACATAATTGAAAAGGTCCGGTTCGCTCCTTCGAACGCCCGCTTCAAAGTGTACATCATAGACGAGGTGCACATGCTGTCAAATTCTGCTTTTAACGCACTTTTGAAAACGTTGGAAGAGCCGCCATCGCATGCCGTGTTCATTTTGGCGACGACAGAGCCGCACAAGCTGCCTTTGACCATCATTTCCCGATGTCAAAGATTTGATTTTAAACCGATTACTTCAAGCGAAATAATTGAACGTATGAAAATGGTATTGTCTGACGCCGAGATCGATGCTGATGAAGAAGCCTTGAAAATTATTGCACAAGCGGCATCCGGCGGAATGAGGGATGCGCTTAGCATTTTGGATCAAGTCGTATCGTTCAGTGGAGACAAATTGACCGCTGAAGGAGCGTTGCTTGTAACGGGGTCAATTGGTGAAGATATTTTTTATCAATTAGCGGAAGCTTTGCTATCAAAAGACGCTGCAGCTGCTTTGTCTTTGTTGGATCAGTTAATTGCTGAAGGAAAAGATGTGTCAAGGTTAGCGGAAGATCTGATTACGTTTTTCAGAGATTTGCTTTTATTACGCTCTGCGCCTGATTTACATGAACTATTGGAATTAATCTCTGGGGATGAACGATTCGTTTCTATGGGCAATGCGTTTGAACCGGAAACACTTTATTCCTACATCGATATTTTATCGAAAACACAGCAGGAAATGCGGTTTTCAAACCATGCGAAAGTTTATATTGAATCCGCTTTGCTTAAGATGATCCATTTAGAAGGGGTAGTCGACCATGCTACGCAGCCCGTCGACCAAAACTTGATGCATAAAATCGAGTCGCTTGAAAGAATGGTTGCTTCTTTGCAGCAACAGCTGGAAAACGGTGTCAAGATAGGTGAGGCACCTGCACAAGGGAACCAGCCTAAGCGCAGCGCATCGAAAGTACAATCGCTTCGAATTCCGACAGGCAAAATTAACGAAGTATTAAAAGCCGCTACTCGTCAAGATATCCAAATCATCCGTGAGGAATGGGCGAGCATGATGCAAACATTGCAACGTTCTCACTCAGCACTATTGGAAGAGACTGAACCAGTGGCGGCATCAGATAGTGCGTTTGTGTTAAAATTCAAATATGAAATCCATTGCCGGATGGCTTCGGAAAATCCGTCGCTTCGGGCAGGCCTTTCGGAAGCTTTGCGAGCAAGGACCGGCAAGGCGTATGAAGTGGTATATGTGCCGGAAGATGGCTGGTTGAAGGCGCGCGAAGAATTTATTCGTACGAACGGCTTGGCAAAACAACAGGATTCAGCAGATAATGATGGAGTGGAAGAACTGTCTTCTTCATTTATGGAGGAGTCTGGTTCCACAGCCGATGATCCGGTTGTCGCTGAAGCAGAAAAGATATTCGGCAAAGAGTTCATAATAGTTCATGATGACTAATCTTATTGAGGAGGAATTGAATATGCGCGGTATGGGAAATATGCAAGGCATGATGAAACAAATGCAGAAAATGCAAAAGAAAATGGCGGAAGCCCAAGAGGAATTGGGTGAAAAAAGATTAGAAGGTGCAGCAGGCGGTGGTATGGTGAAAGTCATCGTATCTGGACATAAGGAAGTACTTGAAGTGGCAATCGATCCGTCAGTGGTTGATCCAGAAGACGTAGAAATGCTGCAAGACCTAATTGTAATTGCAACAAACGAAGCGATGGGCAAAGCGGAGGAGTTAACTAATTCCACAATGGGTCAATTCACGAAAGGGTTGAACCTACCTGGAATGTTTTAGGAGGTAATGGGTAATGCATTATCCTGAACCAATATCAAAACTGATTGATAGCTTTATGAAACTGCCAGGAATCGGTCCGAAAACTGCGGGCCGACTGGCGTTTTTTGTATTGAGTATGAAGGAAGATACCGTATTGGAATTTGCCAAGGCGTTGGTTGATGCTAAACGGAATTTGCGATTTTGCTCTGTGTGTGGTCATATTACGGATATTGATCCTTGCCAAATTTGCCAAGATCAATCACGCGACCGCTCGATGATTTGTGTTGTACAAGATCCGAAAGATGTCATCGCAATGGAGAAAATGAGGGATTATAACGGTCTCTACCATGTTCTCCACGGGGCAATATCTCCTATGGATGGCATAGGCCCGGAAGATATCAACGTTCCTTCTCTATTGACACGTCTGCAAGACGAAGAGGTTCAAGAATTAATATTAGCAACGAATCCTACTATTGAAGGTGAAGCGACTGCTATGTACATTTCACGGCTCGTCAAACCGTCGGGCATTACAACTACAAGAATAGCTCACGGGTTGCCAGTCGGAGGAGACCTTGAATATGCAGATGAAGTGACGCTATCGAAGGCACTGGAAGGTCGTCGAGAGTTATAGGGGGAACAGAGAAATGTTCGGTCGAAAAAGAAAGATAAAAAAAGAATTTGATGATCGGTTGCGAAACCTGTTAGTGGAAACTAAAGAAGAGTGGGAGCAGGCAAGAGAGATCGAAAAATATTTAAACGACTACGACCAAGAAATTATTGTACGAAGAAAGATTGCAGAGAGCAAGTATTTTCATTTATTCAAAGAAGCAAAAGAACGGAGATTGCGAGTTGAATAATTTTTAACAGATTAAATAGAAGAGAGTGCGGGATATAATAGGAGGAAAGCGCATAGAATGGACCATTAGCCGAAAGGAGCGCTTTCCATGAAAATCTTCATCATTGCACTATCGGGTGCTATTCTTCTTCTATTATTAATGTTAAATAAAAAACAGCTCAGCAAACTATTTGAGAATCTTTCAGTATTTTGGTTTCGATTGGCATTCGCGTTCTTAGTATTATTCGCATTGAATATAGCTGGCGGTTTTGTCGGGTTATACTTCCCTGTCAATATTGCGTCAGGTCTTCTTTTAGCAGTTTTAGGAATTCCGGGTTTAGCGGCCCTTTTTTCTTTTGCATTCTTCCTATAGAAATTCAATATGGGCCTGGTCCATTGAATAGGAATGGACAAAACCACCGTGTAATTAAAACTACGATAGAGCGTTTTTTTCTTCTACAGTTTGTTCATAAGAGTATGCATTAATGCCGTTCGAAGTTTAGATAACAAGCTTCGAACGGTTTTCTTTTCATAGTAAAATAAAAGATAATTCTTTTTACGAATAAAGTATTGCAATATAATCAGTTAGCTGTTAAAGTAAATAACGTTGCGTTTCCGATAAACGAAACAAACAAAAACAACTTCAAAAGTTTTTAAGAAAAGTTGTTGACAAAGAAAACGCAAAGTGATATTATATAAGAGTTGCTTCTGTGAGAGGCGACGAAATGAACCTTGAAAACTGAACAGCAAAACGTCAACAAATAAAGTCTCAAAGCCGACCCCGTCGGCGGAAGAGACAAAACGAATCTTCGGATTCAAAATTGACATC
>NZ_JBHTLT010000080.1:0-4770 GCF_042679045.1 Sporosarcina contaminans
CGAATGCTAAGTTGTTGTTTGTTTTGCCAGTTATTATTAACTGCCGTTTCTGACGGAGACGAGCCCTCCGACGCGCAGCTCAAGCTCAGACCACCCCTGTCGAATTCGTAACGTCCCATCCTAAACCACCATTAGTTCACTTAATAAGAAGATCGAAAAGGATGATGGGGTATTGTCGTCCGCCTAAAAATGCCGCCCGAACAGGACTACGGGCGGCGTTTATGTGTTCGGATAGTGATAGGAGGAATGCGCCCCACCTCACTGGGCATGACTAAACGTTAGGTCCTTCTTTTATGCCATCAAGTCGAAGGAGGTAAGTCGTAGTTCAGCGGACGGCTATATCGGCCAGAGTATACAAGCCATACAAGGCTTGCTGTTAATAGTGTTACCGAAATGAGGGCAGTAAGAATACTATAGGTTTCCCAAACAAGTATGAACGACCACTCAAGGGCAAAGCCTGTTATACTAAGAGCCGCTGTAACTATTATTAAAATGATGGATGCAATTTTTCTTTTTTTGGTGATTGGCTGCTTTTTATTTAATTTCCGCCTTCGGACTCCCAAAACAAAAAATAAAACGGTTAACAAGCAACAAATAATGGTGGCCATTGACATAAGAATATCCAAAAGCTGTGCGCTGCTTATTTCATAGGTTTGCGACAAATTGCCGTCTACTATATCTTTGATTTTTAGTACCATGCTGCTATTGATATTTGCGCCGTTAGCCAATAAGCAGATGGCTGTTCGTTCATTGGGGAATAGGACCAGGTGGGTTCTGAAGCTTGGGTTTTCTCCTGGGTGCTCGATAATTGTTTGATCAGTGTTTACCATCCAGCCTGCTGCATAATACATAGAGTCAACAGCCCGAACTGATCTATCCCCCTGATGTGACTTTTGAATAGTAGTGTGAAATATGTCAGGTATATCTTTCACAATTCCCATCTGAATACCCATCCAGCGCGCCATATCTTTTGTAGAAGAGATGATATAGCCTGCGGGTTTATTTCCGGAAAAATCCGGCGCGTTATACGGGGTTGTTTAAAAAAAGAAGAACGATAACCTTGTGCCAGCTGTCCAGTAGCCATGGCATCCTCTTTATAGACGAATGTCTGGTTAAGGCCCAACGGCTGAAATACCTGTTCACTCATAAAGCTTTCGTAGCTTTGACCCGATACTTGCTCGATCACGAGACCTAACACATCATAATTAATGGTTCCATACGTATATTGTTTGCCAGGAGGAAAGGATAAATCAGCATCCACCAGCACTTCCACCGTCTTTTGCAGCATATCGGGCGTATTGCCTTGAGGGATAAGCTGGGAATGTTTATTAGTGGTCAGACCGCTTGTATGATGAAGAAAATGATTAAGAGTAAGGCTCTGCATATCAACAGGTTTTCCTTGATAGTTTAGCGTAAGCCAAGGTAAATAGTCGTGAATTGAGTCGGTCATAGATAAACGTCCTTGCTCCTCCAGCAACAGTATGCCTATGCCGGTAAAGGCTTTACTGACCGAGGCCAGCTCGTATAATGTGTTTTCACTTGCGGGTATTCCTTTTTCTAGGTCCGAATAACCGGAGGATAAATAGTATTCTTTCTCATCGGCCAGAATTGCGACTGACAAGCCCGGCACACCGGATATACGAGAAGCATCGTCCAGCAGCGCCTGTATAGCCTCAGCCTGCGCATCTGACATCGCATAACTTCTTTGCGAGAGTCCTAAAAACAATAGAAGTACCGTTATCATAGAAACAAGTGTTTTTTTCATAAGATCTCCCTTTTTTAAATAATACAAGGATAATTGATATTGTGTTTTCGTTTTATCTCTCTAACAACGTTTAATACAATTCCTAATGGTTGATTATCTATAAATGCGATAAATCTTTATTAACCATCCTTTTTTAAATCTTTCCGGAAGTCATCGTTACATCTAAATAATGATTTTATCAAAAGCAACCTCCATACCACCCTGTTTTCCATAAATGTATCCTCTTTCAGCTATTATACCGAAGAGGAGAATAATCCATTGGTAACTGAAGATAATAATAGATAGTGAATGCTTAGATTTTTGAGGATTGTATTTTACACTAAATAGTTAGACATTAAACTACATGTTTAATATTACTTGAAGATGGGCGTATATTGTTCAATGGAAAACGTAGCGGAAGTTTTCTTCCAATATATTTCAACAATAATTTGGTTTTATTGCTGAAGTAAGGATCAGGTTAATGTAACTAATCAAGCAAAGGGGAATAGCAAATCCCAGCACAGAATAATGCATCAGACCCTACTGAAGATATAGTACCTTCAAATCAATAAAAACTATATATTCAAAGGTCGAATCTTTTTCAGTCGATAAAAAAGAGGTAAAGGTTTCTGATGGTTCAATTTTACATGATGCACTCGTAGTGGCATTAGGTAGTAAAACTGCTTACTTTGGTATACCAGGACTCGAAGAAAATAGCATGGTGTTGAAATCAGTAGATGACGCTAATAGAATCTACAATCATATTGTAGCCAAAATCAATGAATACGCAAAATCAAAAAATGAAACCGATGCAACGATCGTCATCGGTGGTGGCGATTTAACCGGTATCGAATTAGTCGGGGAAATTGTTGACAATATGCCAAAAATCGCAAAAGATATGGGTCGATCCAAAAGAATTGAACATCAAACTTGTTGAAGCCGGTCCAAAAGTATTGCCCGTATTACCAGATCATTTAATCGAGCGTACAACTACAAGCCTAGAAGCACGCGGAGTAGAATTCTTATTAGGTTTACCTGTAACAAATGTGAGTGTCAATGAAATTTCGTTGAAAGATGGCCGTACAATTGTAGCAAATACGTTTGTATGGACGGGCGGTGTCACAGGTAATCCATTGGTTGGTGAATCAGAACTTGCAGTAGATCGTGGCCGTGCAACGATTAATGAGTTTCTTCAATCAAGCTCATTCGTTGTAGGTGATAGTGCTGTTACCTTCCCTGCTGAAGGTGGCCGTCCGTACGCCCTACTGCACAAAACGCTTGGCAAATGGGTGAGCTTGTAGGATATTATATGCTTATTTACAGAGTAAAACCTTAGAAGCATTTGAACAAACAAACTCCGGTACATTGGCAAGCCTTGGCCGTAAAGATGGAGTGGCTGCCATCGGAGGTAACAATATAGCACTGAAAGGTCTACCTACTTCTTTAATGAAAGAAGCTAGTAATGTACGTTATTTAACGCATATCAATGGATTATTTAGTTTCGCTTATTAATGAGATAAATGGGTCAATCAAATATATTTTTAGAAAAAAGGAGAGTTTTTCATGGTAGGAATTATGGAAGGTAAAGCAGGATTAGTCACAGCGTCGGGGTCAGGAATCGGTAGAGCAGCTGCAGTCGCATTAGCAAAAGCAGGAGCAAAAGTAATGGTTTCTGACGTAAGTGAACAAGCAGGAGAAGAAACTGTACAAATCATCAAAAACAATGGCGGCGAAGCAGCCTTTTTCAAATGTGATGTAAGTGATGAGGAGCAAGTAATCGCACTTGTAAATAAAACAGTTGAAACATATGGCAAGCTAGACTTTGCACATAACAATGCGGGTATCAACAAAGGTCTTAAACCAATTGGAGAAATGGATTCTAAAGATTGGGATATCACACTAAAAGTAAATCTGTATGGTACTTTTTACTGCATCAAGCACCAAGTGCATGCAATGTTGAAAACAGGCGGCGGTGCAATTGTCAATACGGCATCAGGTGCTGGTATTGAAGGTTCACCGAATATGGCTCCCTATACGGCATCTAAACATGCTATCGCTGGTTTAACTAAATCAGTTGCATTGGAATACGGTCAACAAGGCATTACCATTAATTCCATTGCTCCTGGTGCAACCATTACACCTGCAATTGAAAGTTGGTCAAAATCAAACCCAGAACAATACCAAGGCGTTCTCTCATCACTTCCAGCTGGAAGAATGTCTACCGCAGAAGATCAAGCAAACGCTGTTGTATTTCTATGCTCAGACCTTGCAAAATCAATTAGCGGTGTAACACTTCCAGTTGATGGCGGTTATACTGCTGGTAAAATGCAACAATAAGTTACGCAGATTTTAAAAGTTTTTATAATCGAGTAGGGGGTTACTAACCCCCTACCTCTCCACCACCGTACGTACTGTTCGGTATACGCCGGTTCAATTAAGATAGTTGACGCAAAGTTTCAAAACGCGGTAGTAAACTTTTGAACCCTCGGGAACTCCAATAAGAGTTCCCGAGGGTTCCATGCAGTACAGGACTTTTTGATAACAACTAAACATTCGATATTACAAATAACCACTGGGCGATTTTTTGTCATTATCCATTGTGTCATACAGCCCTTCTTCTGGTTTTGCAGTTATGTTAATGATGTCCTGATAAATGTTTCTAATTGTATTGTTTCTCCAATCAACCAGTAGACCTAAAGTTATTATAATCACTGGTATCACTTCCTTCAAAGAACAGATGACTTATTACATAGAGTATATTCTGCACATTGTCAATCTACAGTCGGTAGAATACTCAATACACTTCACGCTTATTATGGGATCAGTAACGAATAAACGGTTTGGCAAAAAAAGAAGTACAAATCCTCCATACAGAGAATTTGTACTTCTAATCTTTGTTGCTTTCCATTAGATCTTATGGAGACGGCGGGAGTCGAACCCGCGTCCAAAGGCTCCAATACTTCAGCGTCTACGCGTGTAGATTGACTACTTAGATTCGCGCGCACGTTTGCCGTCAATCAAGGCGA
>NZ_JBHTLT010000081.1:0-5045 GCF_042679045.1 Sporosarcina contaminans
CCACCTGTTCTATTTTAGGGACTTATTGGACAGCCTCTTCCTTATCGTATAATCGGTTTCACAACAGATAGCTTGTTCTTGTATGGAGGATATCCGATACTCGCAGAAATTTTCGTGCTCTTTTTCATCATTGCCTTTGCATGAGTAAACGTTTCAAAACTATACTTGCCATGATAGGCATTAATGCCTGAAGAACCGACACCGCCAAACGGCAAGTGAATGTTCCCGACATGAGAAACCGTATCATTGATACAGCCACCTCCGAACGGCAGGTTTTCCATAAAATAGTCGGCAGCCTTTTCGTTTTCCGTAAACATGTATGCTGCAAGCGGTTTTGGATTTTGGCGGATTCTATGAATGGCTTCTCCCAAATTGGAGAATGTCAAAACTGGTAATATCGGCCCAAAAATCTCATTTTCCATTGACGGACTTTCCCAATTGACATCTTTTAAAAAAGTAGGCTCGATAAATAATGATTCCCGATCAAAAGAGCCACCAAAGCAAATTTGATGTTTTTCTTTTTCAAGTAATTGGACAAGTCGTTCAAAATGCTTTTTATTAATAATCCTACCGTAGTCTCGATTTTCCTCGACACGCTCTCCGTAAAATCGATGGACCACTTTTTTCATTTCTTCAATTAGCTTTATGACAATCGATTCATGCGCAATGACATAGTCAGGCGCTACACATGTTTGCCCATTATTTACAAACTTGCCCCAAACTATCCGTTCTGCGGTTTTTCGCAAATCGGCAGTTTGATCAACAATCGCCGGGCTTTTCCCCCCTAATTCTAATGTGACCGGCGTCAAGCGTTCAGCAGCCGCTTTCATAACAACTTTTCCAACTGCTACACTTCCTGTGAAGAAAATATAATCGAACGGTGCATGAATTAAAGCAGAAGTTTCCTCTTTTTCACCTTCAACGACTGTTACATAATGAGGAGGATAAATAGCGGCAAGGATCTCTTTAATGATTTGCGCTGTATGAATGGCAGCCTCAGACGGTTTCACTACGGCACAATTTCCTCCAGCAATGGCTCCAATTAACGGCTCAATCACTAACTGAAACGGATAGTTGAATGGGCCAATGATTAAAACAGAGCCGTATGGTTCACGTACAATAAAACTTTTTGCAGGCTGCAAATGAACAGGCGTCTTCACATCTTCCGGCTTCATCCATTCCTCCAAATGTTTCAGCATATGATTCATGCTTGATATGACAAAACCGACTTCTGTTACGTATGATTCAAACGGGCTTTTCCCCAAATCTTTCTGCAATGCTTCAAAAATCTCTTCTTCTCGCGATTGGATTGCCTCTTTTAAACGATTGAGCATTTCCTTTCGAAAATTAATATCCCTCGTCTCGCCGCTAAAATAATAACTTTTTTGTAATTCGATAATTGAATCTACTTTTTTTTCAAAATCCATGAAACATCCTCCTTTTGTTTCGCAATAGCAATTTATTACACCCCACAAATATTGAACAACCTACGATTGAACGATCAATACGTTACTATTCGACGTTTAACTGTTTTTTGTATAATTTCCATTGAAAAGATTTGCATGGAAAACAAATGTCAATATAGCAAAAGGACTGAATTTCGATTCGTCAATTTCCGACCAATTATGCAGTTTGGGAAGATGGAAGCAAACATATACTATAAATACAAAAAGAGCGAAAAAAATGTCGCATATTATAGAGATAAACGTAAGAGCAGAGCACATCGTTAATGTAAACAAGCGTTTGGATGACTGGCAACCCAATAGGCCTTAAGATTCTTTTTCAGCATTTTTGTTATTTTTGCTTTCGGCACGGGTAAAGAATCATCACATAACCAATTAACGAAATGGAGGAAATGAACATGACAACGACAGAAACTTGGTGGGAAACAATTTTTGAAGGAAATCTTTCATTAGGTCTCAACAAGGAGCGCATCGCAGACCTGGATGATGAAAATTTCCTCTACTTTAGCGAAAACAACCTTGAACAAGACGACAATCAACCTCAATAATTATACTGATGAGCTGTATGGATGCTAACTATAGCATTCATACGGCTATCTAAATTCTTCATTCTATACTTTTCCACAAATAGAGGGAAGCATAACTTAAATATGGAGACCATATCGGGAACCGCTCAGCCATTTCCTCATACGTCGGCTTTCGATCCATTTTCCAATGAAGCTTCAAAGCGTTTTGCAAACCGATATCAGCCATTGGAAATAAATTTGCCCTGCCTAGTCCGAAAAGGAGAAAACTTTGAGCAGTCCACGGACCGATCCCTCGAATCGCTACTAACTCACTAATAATTTCTTCATCATCCATCGTTTCAAATTTATCCAATTCCAAACGGCCTTCTGCAATTGCACGAGATATTTCTATAATATATTCTGCTTTTCTGTTGCTAAATTGAAGCATCCTCAAATCCTCTACATTGATCATCGCAGCTTCTTCAGGCTTCGGATAACGCCAAACGCCGTTTTCATTCTTCCCATATACTTCAACAAATCGCATTAATAGCACATCTGCAAATTTCAAATTCAACTGCTGATGAATAATCGATTTTACAAGCGTTCCGTAGAGAGAAAAACTTTTGATGATCGGCATGCCCGCATATTGTTCAAAAATGGGCGCGAGATCCGTTTTTTCAAAATGCCTCGCAATCTCGTCCAACGGCCTGTCAAAATGAAAAATGGAAAATAATCGATCCATCTGTGCATCATCTACGACATTTTCAATTTCAAAAGCCGGATGCAAAGTGGAACCCGTTCCTTTCAAACGAATGACATTCCCTTCCTCCATCGGAACCAACACTTCTCGCTCTTCTACATTCACTGCATTTATCGGATCCCTCGCCAAGCGAACCAATGCGCTATCAAAGTCATAAGCGAATGGAAGTGAAATCGTTTGATTGATCACAATACTCCCTCCTTTCCTTCCATTCTACCTTTTTCTTCATGTTTATAAAAACTTTTTAAAAACATGTTGACTTCTTCCACAAAATAGCTATAATAATAAATGTGCAGTAAGCAGTATATCTCCCGATTCCGTAGCTCAGCTGGGAGAGCGCTACCTTGACAGGGTAGAGGTCGCTGGTTCGAGCCCAGTCGGAATCATTGGGTGCCAAACCCGTAGGAAGGTTGTCGGAACAACAACCTTCTCCAGAAACAGTCCTATTAGGCCGGATGCCTAGGGGCTGTTTTTTTGTGGTTTTTTACCGCATTTTGTCCGCAGCTACTTTTTCTTGTTACCCTCTTCCTCGGGATGATTCGAAGGGATTTGGAGAGCATTATGGAAAATGTCGGCCACTCCGTCATTTGTATTCGGCAAAAGATGCGCGTAATAATCCAATGTAATCTCCGGATTTGAATGTCCCAATTGGTCAGAGATCCTCACGACATCCACGCCCTCTGAAATCAGGATCGAAGCATGAGAATGGCGTAGATCGTGGAATCGAATCCTTGGTACGTTCAAACTATCAAGAATTCGTTTCATCACCCTGGTTAGGTTTCTATGATCTTGCATGTCCCCTCTCCCGTACAGATTACCAAGTCCCGGTCGATAAAAGATTCTCCAACCAGTTGTTTCCAGTTATTTTGATTCCCTTTTGTATCTTATGCTCATTTATTACGAAACCAGGAATAGGGATCATTCGTTGCGCTTTGATCGTTTTCAATGAGCCCAATTGGTAACCCACTTCAGGTGTGTCAAGTCCTATATGTCTATAAAATGGTTACTAAAACATGCGTACTCATCAGATTAGTCAAAAAAGCAAAGTTCATGTAGACAATGCTGTTTTTGAAGATACCTGAGTAAATTTCATGATAGTAGTTTACATTGACGTAAAAACTAAAAATAGAGGAAAAATACTCCTACATATAAGTTCCATATTGCATGAGTTAGTATCGCAGGTATTAATGACTTAGTCCTAAAAGTTATTACTGCTAATATTAATCCTGAAATGAGAGTAACTACTAAATACATTGGATGAAAAAGTGCAAAGACTATTGCTGAAGTAATAATCGCTCAATGCGGTTTTAAAAACTTTGAGAGAAAAATTAATAAAATCCCCCTAAAAAAAGTTTCTTCCCATATAGGAACAAAAACCATTATGTTGATAAGTCCATATAAATCCATCCCATTGGAATCCAACAAGCCATTTTTGTAAAGAACTATAAACCTATGGTCTATCAAAATTTCATAGTTAATTAAAAACTTTAGGAACAAATAAGGAACAAGAAAGCCAAAAAGAATAAATAAATATGTGGTCAGTTTTCTTAAAGGCCTAAAATTAAATAATGGGAAAAGTTCTTCTTTAATTGACCGAAAACCTAAAGTTATAAGACAAAAGCAGATGAACCAGATTAGTGAGTCAAACTTAAACAGAACAAGGTCAATAGAATTGTTACTTATTATAAAACCCACAAGTGACAACAGAGTAAAATAAATTACAAAGTTTAACGAGGTATGCCATTTAAGCAACATCTTTGTTCCTCCATTCATTTTCAGATAATATTTCATTTAAAATAGAAAAGGAAGAATTACTCCTTTGGATAACATAACTGCTATGTTGCGAAAAGATATACATAGAAAAACATATAAAGGTCTGTTACTTTTCTAAGTACGTTCGGAAATATAATCTGCCATAATCCACCTAAATCGTAGTGAATATATTAGGCTAATATAAAACCCAGTTTTTGAACTGATAAAGATCAGTTCATTTATCATTATCATCTTTGACGATAAAAATATATCTCTTATACATTTTCACAGATACCTTCATAGTTATATAAAGAAATCTATGATTATTAACTCCATAGGATCCCATTTATGGGCTTAAAATTAGCAGAGCCATATAATTACGATGTAGGATATTATCTTGAAGATTTACGCGGTTTTAGTCAAAATAATATTGAATAAAACGGAAATTCTTTTTAGTTATGATGATAGTCTAAATTTAGGACTCATTGAATTGGGAGAGTTATAATAAACTTATCCAATTGAGCGGAGTGAAAAAGATGAAAAGACAATATGATAAAGAATTTA
>NZ_JBHTLT010000082.1:0-5097 GCF_042679045.1 Sporosarcina contaminans
CTAATATTACGAGATAAAAAGGCCTTTTTCCGTTAAAATAACTTCATAATTGACAAAAGGGTTGGAAATCAATTCGATTTCCAACCCTTTTGTCTACAGTCTGAAAACTCCACCAGCTAGTTGGTGGAGTTTTGTTTATGTTCATTCATACGGCGTACTCTATAAATGATCAAAATTAGCGCGGCAACTATAAGCCCTTCTACGATCGGAAGGAAAATGGCGAAAAACGTCAAAATAATACATCCTAAAAATAGGAAACTATAAACGACAACATTTTGCCAAAGCTTTATTTTGCGCGCAAAACCTAACTTATAAACGATAGCTGAAAGGATGAAAACGACAATGAACAACAAAATACCAGTCATTGAAGATGATGTCAGCTCATAAATCATTCGAACAACTGGAGACATTGCTTCAATTGTATCTGCATCCCCAATAGTACCATTCATATAGCACATTCCCTTCTAAGCAAAGCGATTGTACGCATTCTTTTTATTTCCCACTATTATTATACAGTGAAACTTGTATGAGTGGGGATAATATACACACCCGCTCATACAAGTTATTGCCAGCTCAACTTTACTATCTGTTTTTTCGAGCTAACAACTGTTCTTGCCGATGTGAAAATTTTGCAACAGATGAGTACCGCACAACTCATTCACCAAGTTTTTTCTTTTTTTGTGCACGTTCCCGTTCGTTCTTATCGAGGATTTTTTTGCGCAAACGAATTGATTGAGGAGTCACTTCACAATATTCGTCATCACCAACATATTGCAAAGCCTCTTCCAATGATAAAATCCGAGGTTTTTTCGTCGTGACAGTTTGGTCCTTTGTTGCTGAACGGACGTTTGTTGCATGTTTTACTTTCGTCAAATTGATCGTCAAATCATTATCACGGTTATTTTCACCGACAACCATCCCTGCATAAATTTCAGTTCCGGCCTCTACAAACATAATACCTCTATCTTCCAATTGCATTATACCATATCCAGTAACGGTTCCGGTCTCCATGGAAACTAATACACCATGGCGTCTTCCGCCAACCTTCCCATGAGCGACAGGCTTGTACGAATCGAAAGTATGATTGATGATCCCATATCCTCTTGTTAAAGAAAGAAACTCTGTAGAATAGCCAATCAAGCCACGTGCAGGAACTAGGAATATGAGTCGTACTTGGCCATTTCCATTATTGATCATATCAAGCATTTCACCTTTTCGCTCGCCAATCGACTCAATGATGGAGCCAGTATACTCTTCTGGAATATCGATTTGCACCCGTTCTACAGGCTCAGAGCGAACACCATCGATCTCTTTTATAATGACTTCCGGTTTAGATACCTGAAGTTCATAGCCCTCCCGTCGCATATTTTCAATTAATATGGACAAATGTAGTTCGCCCCTGCCGGAAACGACCCATGCATCAGGAGAATCCGTCGGATCAACACGCAAAGATACGTCCGTTTCCAATTGTTGCTCTAACCGCTCTTCAATTTTCCTTGCAGTTACCCATTTCCCTTCTTTACCTGCAAAAGGGCTATTGTTCACTAAAAATGTCATTTGCAATGTCGGTTCATCGATATGAAGAGCCGGCAATGCCTCAGGATGGTCTACAGGACATACCGTATCGCCAACATCGATCCCTTCCATTCCTGAAATGGCAACGAGATCTCCAGCGTTTGCTTCATTGATTTCAATTCTTTTAAGACCTAAAAACCCATACATTTTTGTAACTCGGAAATTTTTCGTTGATCCGTCGTGTTTAATGACTGTAACTTGTTGACCGACTTTCATCGTTCCTCTAAACACTCGACCGATGCCGATTCGTCCAACATAGTCATTGTAGTCCAAAAGCGAAACTTGGAATTGCAACGGCTCATCACGATTGTCAATCGGTGCCGGGATATGTTCTACAATGGCGTCGAATAGAACCCGTAGTGTATCTTCCTGATCAGCAGGGTTAGGTGATAAACTTGCTGTTCCATTAAATCCTGAAGCATAGACAACTGGGAATTCCAGTTGTTCGTCGTTGGCATCCAACTCGATGAATAGCTCCAACACTTCGTCGACGACTTCTTCCGGACGTGCAAATTCCCGGTCAATCTTATTGACTACGACAATTGGCTTCAAATTAGTTTCCAATGCTTTTTTCAAAACAAACCGGGTTTGCGGCATACATCCCTCAAAGGAGTCGACTACAAGAATAACACCATCAACCATTTTTAAAATCCGTTCTACTTCTCCCCCAAAATCAGCATGTCCAGGGGTATCCAAAATGTTGATTTTTGTATCTTTATATTCAATACCAGTATTTTTGGCTAAAATCGTAATTCCTCGTTCACGTTCAAGATCATTGGAGTCCATTGCACGTTCTTCCACATGCTCATTCGTCCGGAAAATCCCGGATTGTTTCAATAATTGGTCGACAAGAGTTGTTTTTCCGTGGTCGACGTGTGCGATGATCGCTATATTTCGTAAATCATTACGTATTGTTGTCATATTTTCACTCCGTTTGTCTTTTTTCAGATGCTTAACTGTGTTATTATAGCACATAGGACATAGATTAAAAAACATTTACTTTAGGCGGAGGTTAATTCAATTGAAAAACATTAAATGGGTTTTCGTCATTTATTCTCTCGCTGCAGTAGCTGCAATGTGCGGAATTGGTGTCGGTGTCGGCATGCGCAGCATTCCTGTTGCCGCCATCTCTATTTTAGCCCTATTCTTCGTCATGGGGAACGGCTTCAAAACAAAAAAGAAAATGCGCGAAGAAGGATTGCTTTAATGCTACTTCTTTCATATAAAGGGACTGGAATCTTTACGATCATTCCAGTCCCTTTTTCATTTTATTTTAATTGAATATAATTTGTCAGCAATTCATCATGCAACTTCGGCTTTGCGACAATGAATGTATCTTGTCCCAATAAATGCGGTTTTTCACCTTTCATATTCGTCGCAATCGCTCCAACTTCCTGTGCAATGACCATGCCTCCAGCAATATCCCATGGCGATAGACGCAATGACATATACGCGTCGATTCTCCCCGAAGCAACATATGCCAATTCAATCGCCGCCGAACCGTAAGAGCGTGTTCCTCGACAAGCTTGTACCATTTTCGCAATCGGTTCATTTTCAATACGCCGATTCGGCGCTACCCAGCTTGCGTTCACACCAATGATTGCTAATTCCAAAGGTGTGCTTTCCAATGCAGGAAGCCGCTCATCGTTGTAATATGCACCTTCGCCCTTCATAGCATGATAAAAATCATCGTTCATCACATCATATATATATCCTAAGATGCCCATCCCATCCATATAAATGCCTAATGAAATGGCGAAATTCCGTTTTTGGTGAATGAAGTTCATCGTACCGTCAATCGGATCAAGCATCCATATGATGCCATCAAGTGAATCAATTTGATCTCCGAACCCTTCCTCGCCAAAAATTTTATGGTCGGGAAAGTCTTTCCGAATCCTTTTTATGAAAAACTGCTCGATCCCTCTGTCGATATTCGTAACAAGATCATTGGCATCCGCTTTTGATTCAATATCGATCGTATTGAAAAATGATACTCTAATTTTATGGCCTGCTTCCCGGATCAATGACTTTGCATACCGGTCAATCATTCCCCAATTCATTGCCATCCCCCTTATTGTAACGGTAAAATTCATCCGTAATTTGAATTGTGCATATGTATAATGGCCGCTTCAACTATATCCGTTTCGCGGCCAATCCATTATAACACAATCAATCAATGGCCAACCTGTTTACAAATTCCCGCCTATGGGTAAATAAAAAAGGTGTCATTCACGTTTCCTCCATTTCAGAAGAATTCGTGAAGGCACCTTTCTCCGGCTCAACAGGCTTCCATTAAGCAAACGCATTAAACGTCTCCAGCTCACTATGGATTTCAGTGAGTCTAAGCTTGCTTTTTTCAATTTGCTTTTCATCTTTTTCTTGGACTGCATCATGAAGCGTAGCTAATTCATAATCCAATTCTAAATGCAGCAGCTTCACATATTCCTTTTCAATCTCAGCTTTACGAATGATATGGACAACTTGTTTCATGGATTAACACCCCTTTTTGTAATTAGCTTCCGTCCAACGTATTCTTACTCTTAGCGTATGCCGGCCTCGTCGCTTTTGTTAGTTATAAGCCTTCTTGTATAAGATTGTTCCCCATTTTCTGTTACGATAAACGTGGAATAATTAAACGGAGGTAATAAGATGTCGTACCAATTTTGGACAAAAGACGATTTTGATGTCTTTTCAATCGATGGTTTAGAACATAGAATGGAGGCTCTTCAAAATAAAATCCAGCCGAAGTTCAAACTCATCGGAGATCATTTATCAACTTACTTATCATCCCACGGAACGGGTGAATTTTACCCTCATATCGCAAGGCATGCCAGACGTACGGTCAATCCGCCGAAGGACAGTTGGGTCGCCTTCGCACCGGCTAAAAGAGGATATAAGGCATTGCCTCATTTCCAAGTTGGCTTATGGGGCACCCATCTGTTTATCGTTTTAGCTGTTATTTATGAAAATCCAGATAAAAAAGGAATTGCTGAAAGGCTTCTGCAAAACAGTAAATTGATTCAATCATTGCCTAAAGACTTTGTCATAAATGGAGATCATATGAAACCTGACGCGATGAATATTAAGGAAATTAGCAAAGAGGGGATTGAGAAGCTTTTGGAGCGCCTTCTAACTGTCAAAAAAGCTGAACTCGTTATCGGGAAACATGTACAGCCAGAAGCTGCATATCAATTAAGCGAAAAAGAATTTATGACACTTTGCGAATCAACGATCGATGAGCTGTTCCCTATTTATGATGTCATGATTGGCCGTTCTTAAGCATCACAAAACGCATAAATCGCTTGAATTCACGCATTCTCTAAGAAAAGCGGCGCAGAAATAAATTCCCATTTCGCTCGTTTTACTACACGCTATTGAAACGGACCGCTTTCTACTAACGTAAAAAATCAAAAAAAGAAGGGGGCTGTCCAGAAAGTCAGTGAAAACTGATTTTCTGTGATAGTCCCTTTCTGGTTGGAGAATAAATGGGGAACCCCTGACAACCGTCGCTTTCCGTTCCAG
>NZ_JBHTLT010000083.1:0-5215 GCF_042679045.1 Sporosarcina contaminans
TCCTTGACAAGCGTTTTCAAGCCAAGCTGGGCAAACACTTATCCCATAACTAAAAACCTTTAAAAGACTGTAGACAAAGTGAAAAAATACTTTGTCTACAGTCTGGAGGTTTGTTTGAATTAATTTTTCACTTTTTGCTGTTGATTTACGGTGCTATGCACTTCTGTTGGCAAGCCCCATAGTTGAATGAAGCCAATTGCCGCGGATTGATCGAATTGGTCATCGGATGTATACGTTGCTAACTTTTCATCGTAAAGGGAATTGGATGACTTTCTTCCTTCCACGATCGCATGCCCTTTGAACAATTTCACACGGACAACCCCGTTGACGTATTGCTGAGTTTCTTTGATGAATGCTTCCAAAGCTGTACGCAATGGAGAATACCATAGGCCGTTATAAATCAATTCGCTCAATTTTTGTGAAACGATCGGTTTGAAGTGAGCAACATCTTTCACTAATGTAATATCCTCAAGCTCCTTATGAGCAGTCAATAAAGTGACAGCACCGGGACATTCATACACTTCACGAGATTTAATGCCGACGAGACGATTTTCTACATGGTCAATACGTCCGACGCCATGCTTGCCTGCAATTTCGTTTAGTTTCAAAATCAATTCACTTAACGGGTAGTTATTGCCGTCAATACTTACCGGCACACCTTTTTCAAATGCAATTTCGATTACGTCAGCTTTGTCCGGTGCATTCTCGATCGATGACGTTAGTCCAAAAGCATCTTCAGGAGGCGCTGCCCAAGGATCTTCTAATATTCCACATTCATTGCTGCGTCCCCATAAATTTTGGTCGATTGAGTATGGGCTATCTAAGTTGATTGGGATTGGAATATTCTTTTCTTTCGCATATGCGATTTCCTCTTCACGCGACCAGCTCCACTCACGGACAGGCGCGATTACTTCAAGCGACGGATCTAACGCTTTAATTGCGACTTCAAAACGCACTTGGTCGTTTCCTTTTCCAGTGCAGCCGTGCGCAACAGCCGTTGCATTTTCCTTATGCGCAACCTCCACTAATTTTTTTGAAATTAACGGACGTGACAACGCAGAAACTAACGGATATTTATCTTCGTAATACGTACGGGCTTGCAATGCTAATAATGCATATTCCTGCGCAAATTCCTCTTTCGCATCAATCACATAACTATTCACCGCACCGACTTGTAATGCTTTCTCTTGAATAAACTTTAAATCCTTTCCTTCACCAACATCCAAGCAGCATGCAACTACATCATACCCTTTATCTGACAGCCATTGGACAGCCACTGAAGTATCCAGTCCACCAGAATATGCTAATACAACTTTTTTATTTCCCATTCATTTCGTCCTCCTTTTTATACAGCCGTATGTATTTTTATTCATTTGTAAGTATTTTTATAATAACATAATCAAATTAATTATCAATAGATTTGTTTGCATTTATATGAAAAAGCTATTTTAATTAAACCTTTCGATTTGGAAAGCATTCGGGGATGGAGAGGACCTTGCAGCGATATCGCTACTTGCGACAGTAACAAAGAGGTTGCGCCAGTAAACATGACAACTATGCCAGTATTTACAGGTATTGCGGCAATAAACATGACAACTACGCCAGTATTCTCAAGGAATTGTGACAGTAAAATTGCCATCTACGCCAGTATTCAAATGGCTATCGATAGTAACATTGCTACACGCGCCAATAAAACTATGGTTCACGCCAGTAATGAAACGTTTCCAGTGATCCCCACCTAATGGTATTTGCCAATACGATTTATTTACAACAAAAAACCGTCTGACCAATTTTCGTTTCATTGATCAAACAGCTTTCATAAACGATTATCGTATGCCATGTGCAACCATTGCATCGGCAACTTTTAGAAAACCGGCAATGTTGGCACCCATTACGAGATTGTCAGGTTCGCCGTATTGCTCTGCCGCTGATTTGCAGCTTTCATATATGTTGGACATAACGGTCTTTAGGCGCTCATCGACTTCTTCGGAAGTCCAGCCGAGTCGCATGCTGTTTTGGGACATCTCCATAGCGGATACGGCAACCCCACCCGCATTGGCAGCTTTTGCTGGGGCGAATAAAACACCGTTTTCCAAGAAAATATCGATCGCTTCGATTGTGCACGGCATATTGGCTCCTTCACCTAATGCCTTCAAACCATTGGCAATTAGTATATGTGCTGCCATTTCGTCAATTTCATTTTGTGTAGCGCAAGGCAGTGCAATATCGCATGGTATGGACCAAATATCACTGCAATTGTCATAGTATTCTGCTTCAGGATGTTCTTTCGTATACTCCCAAATACGTTTTTGCTCTACTTCTTTCAAACGTTTTACTGTATTAAGATCGATGCCATTTTTATCATAAATATAACCGCTCGAATCACTGCAAGCAACTACTTTGGCACCCAACTGCTGGGCCTTTTCAATTGCATAGGTTGACACGTTTCCTGAACCAGAAACAATGACAGTGCTATCTTTGAAGGAGAGATTATGCTCATTTAGCATCTCCTCAACAAAATAGACCGTCCCATAGCCTGTTGCCTCTTTTCGTCCTAAACTGCCGCCATGATTGGGATCCTTTCCTGTAAAGACGCCTGCTTCATAGCCGCCTTTCAGCCGATTATATTGGCCAAACATATAACCGATTTCACGTTTGCCGACGCCAATATCACCTGCTGGCACGTCAATATCTGGTCCTATATGTTTGCTTAGCTCAGTCATGAAACTTTGTGTGAAGCGCATGATCTCTCTCTCCGATTTTCCTTTTGGATCAAAGTCGGAGCCGCCTTTGCCTGCCCCAATTGGCTGGCCTGTCAATGCGTTCTTAAAGATTTGTTCAAATGCGAGGAATTTCATAATACTGCTGTTAACGGAAGGATGAAAACGGATTCCGCCTTTATACGGCCCTAAATCACTATTGAATTGGACACGGAATCCCCGATTCACATGGACTTTTCCTTTATCGTCTTCCCACGCGACTCGAAAAGAAATAATTCGCTCCGGCTCAGTAATCCTCTCTAAAATACCATTTCGTATATATTCAGGATGTTTGGCAAACACCGGTCTGAGTGAATCAAAAATTTCCCTCGTAGCTTGCAAGAATTCCTTTTCGTCCGGATTCCTTTTCCTCACCAACTCATATACTTCATGAACATAGTCATTCGCACGTTTCCGGTTTTCTTGAATTGTATTCATATTTGTCATCCGCCTCATCCCTTTCTTGAAAAATATTGAAGAATGCTTGAATCCTTTTACACACTCTTTAATTGATATTTCGAAATTATTTCTTCGTTTTATGTATTATCACCGAAAATATGAATTTATACAACAATTTTCTCGTTCAAGAGGAAATATAATGCTCTTTTTGTGTCCTTTTCATGGAAAATATAATCATTTACAAAGTTCCGAACATAGAGTATTATGAATCTACTCAAAAGCCCAGTCTTGGATTCAATTGTTTCCCTTTATGCTTTGGAAAATCTACAACGAAGAGAAAGAGGAGATGCGTTATGAAATTCACCAAACTACTGCGTGCAATCATTGGTGCGAATCTTATGATTTTATTGACATTTGCATTCCTACCTGCTCTATTGATCAATCCTGATGTAGAGGCATTCCAAAACTTGCTGAATTACATTTCAAAAGAATAATCCTAAAAACGTTTTACTAAAAAAACGGAATGGCTGTCTGGAAGAAGATAATTCTGTCCCGACAGCCTTTCAACGTTTACTCATCCTTTTCGAATTGTAAAATTATCCATGAGCAATAGCCAATTTTGCGGGAATGCTAAACCTAATTTCCAATACATCATCCCTCGCAAATTAAATTCTTTCAGCAAATTGAACTTTGCTTGTATGCTTCTTGCATCTTCAAACCAAACATCATGTCTAACGCCGTCGCTATCCCAATAAAGGAAATATGGCGCCTGGGCAACTTCATCATATTGGATAGCCGCGTTTACTTGGATTGCCAAGTTTACAGCCTGCTGCGGGCTTAATGCCCTGGCTGCTACGCCACTCTCAGGCGGATATGGATAGGTCCAATCATAGCCGTATAAATTTTGCCCTAAGAAAATCTTATCTCTCGGAATGACGCTCACTGCATATTCTACAACTCGGCGCACTTGATTGATTGGGCTCACAGCTTGTGGCTCACTATAAGAATAGCCCCATTCATACGTCATCAAAGTAACAAAATCGCAAATTTCTCCATGAGCTCTATAATCGATTGCTCCATATATACCAGTTGGAGCGTCTGATGTTTTTGGAGCAAGTGCTGTCGATATAGTGAGACCTGCGGAATGGAATCTCGAACGTGCATTTCTCAAAAAACCATTATATAATTCCCGATCTGCTGGCCTTAAAAATTCAAAGTCGAAATGGATATCACTGAAATTATTTCGTTTGGCAGTTTGAACAATATTTTCGAAAAGCCTATTTTGTGCCGTTTGATTTGTAAACAATTCATGAGCCAAATCGGCACTAAAAGCAAAGTTTTCCAAGTTGCTGACGACCATTGCATTTAACACTCCACCTGCTGTAGCAATTTCAGTAATGGTCGATTGCGGAGGCGGCTTCAATGTTCCGTCCCTTTGTGGTTCATAACTGAACATGCCGAGATAGG
Organism: Sporosarcina contaminans; assembly: GCF_042679045.1. Lineage (NCBI taxonomy): Bacteria > Bacillati > Bacillota > Bacilli > Caryophanales > Caryophanaceae > Sporosarcina > Sporosarcina contaminans. The sequence continues at coordinate 4,626 of NZ_JBHTLT010000083.1, forward strand.
TTATATTTCTTAGACGCGCTCTCACTTCATTGATCATCGTCTCGCTAACAGGATTTCTTGGCTCTACATACAAAAAAACCTCAATTTCTTTTTTCGGTCTTGGTGGAATATAGAGTCGTTGACCGACATGTAAAATACCTGTCGGAGAAATTCCATTAACTGCTGCCAATTCTGCAACTGACATGCCATACATTCTCGATATTATATATAATGATTGTCCAGGTTGCACATAATGATAATTTCCAGTGATCGGAATGACAAGAGCTTGCCCGACTGTAATGCGGGAAGGATCCACTAGTTCATTTGCAAGTGCAATTTCCTCATAGGGTATGCCATATGCTTGACCAATTCCATACAAACTTTGTCCTCTTTGCACTACATGGATTTGCATAATTATCCTCTGCCTTTCATCGACAAATTATCCTCTACTCCATCGTATTTTCATTTACCGATAAATATGCGCTTTTAACAAATACAACTCTAAAATTGGTTCTATAATATTTGTTGGGGTATTCACACAAATTCAACAAAAAAAAGCACGTAATCACCATTTCTTTTATACTTGAATTGTCGGAAAACAAGTAAACGAA
>NZ_JBHTLT010000084.1:0-5297 GCF_042679045.1 Sporosarcina contaminans
GGCGGAAAGCGTCCGCCCTGTAGCGCAAATCAACATTACTCAGCGGTACCTAAGTAAAAGGGTGACGTGCAAATCACATCACCCCAACATTTGATTTAGAACCTTGTTAAAGGGTTCATATGAGGACTATACACGTAAAGGAGGTGGTGGGGATGGATTGGCCCCCTGATAGTAGAACGAACACTTATCAGTCAATAGAAGTCCCCGCACCTCGGGGACAGTACCAGTAGAAGGAGGTCCTCACGATGAACCAAATTTATCGTCATGAAACAACCGGATCACTAATGAAGTTAGGATATGTCGCATTGTTGGATTCCTACACTGTAGAACAAGCAATCTTCCATTTGCGGCAGCAAGTTCAAGGAAAGAAGAATGTGCATTATGTATATTTGATTGACGAAAAACAGCAATTAACCGGAGTATTGTCGGTACGCGAGCTGCTTGCCGCATCCAATACCGATCTGCTCTCCAATATTATGAAGAAAGAGCTTGTTTGCTTCCCTGCCGACTTGGATCAGGAAGAGGCGGCAAAAGTGTTTCGGGATGAAGATTTAGTTTCAATTCCCGTCGTCAATCAGCAAAAAAAATTGATGGGAATCATTCATGTTGAAGACATTATCGATGTCATCCACCAAGAAGCCGATGAAGACATCGGAAAACTGACAGCATCGGGTAAGGAAATCGATTTTAGAACAAGTCCGTTAGCAGCTGCAAAGAAAAGACTGCCTTGGCTCATTTTATTGCTCTTTATTGGGCTTATTTCCGGTGGTATTATTGAGAGTTTTGAAGAAACATTGGAAACAGTCGTCGCACTCGCCTTCTTTATGCCGATGATTGCGGGGATGACCGGAAACACAGGAACACAGTCATTGGCTGTCGTTGTCCGCGGACTCGTATCGGAAAAGCTAAATATGAAAAAGGCATGGAAGCTGCTATGTAGAGAATTCATGGTCGGAATCATCATTGGCATTACATGCGCGATTCTAATCGCCATTATCGCGTATGTGTGGAGAGGAAGCTTAATGTTAGGATTTGTCGTCGGTGCATCTCTCCTATCAACACTCATAATCGGTACGCTCGCCGGAACGATCATTCCACTTATTTTATATAAATTCAAAGCTGACCCTGCTGTCGCTTCGGGTCCTTTAATTACAACGATTAATGATATTTTATCTTTGCTCATCTATTTCGGTATTGCGACAATGTTCATTTCGAAACTTATGTAAAATAGAATTGAAGGATTTCCCTTTTGGGGAGTCCTTTTTTTACTAAAAAGACGGGGTACTCTTCATTCAGTTTAGTGCGATTATGTGTAACGATTAACCGGCCCATAAAAAATTATAATGATTTGTAACGAATGAACTCTTTTCTGGATATATAGATGATTCGACTTTCATAAGGGTTCGATCAAAATAGAAAAAGTTTTCGTGGAGAGGGGGTAAATTGTGGATAAAAATTCAATCTATGAAGATTATGGCGATTTTGTTTTCAAATATCTAGTAACCCTGACAAATGATCGTCAATCTGCAGAAGAATTAACGCAAGAGACATTTTATCAGGCAGTGAAATCCATTGATAACTTTCATCATGATGGACAAGCAAAGTTTTCAACGTGGTTATGTTCAATCGCAAAAAACGTTTGGTTACAAGAAGTACATCGTGCTAAAAAGAAGCTTCAGTTAGAGCAATCACTAAGTGAGCAGACCCCGTTATTTTACAGTTTAGAAGAAGAGTATTTTAGAAATGAAGACAAAATCATTTTTTTTAAAAATGCTCAGCACCTAAGTGAGGTTAAGCGTGAAATACTGTATTTAAGATTATTAGGCGATTTATCTTTTAAAGAGATTGGCACAATTTTAGGTGGAACAGAAAATTGGGCAAGAGTCACATTTTATCGTGCAAAACAACAAATGGCAAAAGGTGGGGAAAACAATGAATCATAGTGTTTTTAAAGATTTAGTTCCGAGCTACATAGAACATTTAACAAGTAAAGAAACGAATCAGCAAATGGAACAACATATGAAACAATGCGAGGATTGCAGACAGTATGTAAAGGACATGCAAGAAGACCTCTTGGTGGAACAAACGATAGATCAAAATGGAGAGAAGAAAAAAATCGACTATTTTAAAAAAGTACGGTCAAAAAACAGGAAAAAGATTGTTCTTATTGTCGGCTCACTATTGGCCATTTTCATCGGTTGTTTCTACTTCCTTACTTCTATGTGGATAGCAGATGAAAAGAATGTTCAAACAACCATCCAGCAACAAGGGACAACGGTGACTCTTACCTTTCAATCAAAAAGTAACAATCGCTATCTGTTGCCGATGGAACAGAGAGAACAGTTCTACACGCACGAAATCATTGTTTATGAAAAATGGAATGATTTTTCAGAACCAGCGGCGCTTTTTAAAGATGGAAGTAAGGTGACATTCACCTTTTTAGATGAAAACAGATTATTATTAGGAAATGGTGAAGAAAAGAAATTGACAGATGAAGACAAAATAACCATCCGATATAAAAATAGTACAGAAGAGATTGTATTAAAGGATTTATACAAGCCGGTAAATTGATAAACCCTCTTTCCGAAGTGCTCGGGTGCTTGTTCCACTATCGTAAACGATTGCATATGCCAACTGCTCCAGCTTCTCTTATGGAATGACGAACAGAGCTACCCTTATGTAGCCGATTAATTGACAAATAAAAGACCATCCGATGATCCAGTGATGCTTCCAACATGTTGCTGTAAGTACGATTATGAACCCAATAGTGATCCCTTTTGGATATGAAGCGAGGGAACAGCTTATGAATAATAAATATACTTTCGAGATGCCTAATCCTTATTTCAATACTTTTAACATAGGAGGAGAAAATAATTTAGGATATTATGTACAGAACAATTTAGAATTCAATGAGAACCTGTTATTTTCCTATAAATCGTAAACTATACGAGCAATCTACCGATATGAAGAAGGAAGAAGCTATAAGGACGGTGTTAGGATATGCAAGTGTTAACTGGATTAAAGACAAGTCCGGTCACGAAAATGTATTCACCACAGAACGTTCAGAAAGAGAATGAGAAGAGCGCAAATAACCCTGTCAAAAGAGATACGATTATGATTAGCGATGAAGCACGAGCACAGTTGGGGAATTGGAGAGAACGCTCTGCCAACATGATTGAGAGCTTAATTGAAAAACGCCAAAAGGTTCAAGAGGCGAAAAGTAATTTAATTGAACGTACATTAGAGGCCGGGGAAGAACTATCGACGATTAAAGAGCAATTAGGAGCGTTTGATGAGCAAATTGCTGAAATCGAAGAACAAATGGCAGCAATCGAAGCACAGAAGCGAGAAAGAGAAAAACGTGAACAAGAGGAAAAGCAACAAGCAGCTATTAAAACGGAGGAAGCTGAAGGAATGCAATTGACCTCTCTTCTTCAATCAGCCCAATCTCTTGAACAAGTCAGTGCTTTAAAACAAGTGAAAGTACCATTAGAAAATGCGCATCGCAGGCTCAAAAATGAAATGGAGTATGACCAGGGACGCGGGTCAGCTTTGGAGAGTAAGGCAAAGAAAATTGACGAACTGGCCGGACGTATCCGGAGCATCGACAGCGAGATAAATAACCAAATTATAAAAGCGAATGAATCTTCTAACGAAGTAAACCGGAAAGTTTCTGTTGAAGAGGAGCAGGATGAGTCCGTGCATGAACCTCTTGAGGAATAGTCACTAAAGACGAAAGTGGCTAATTACTTAAAAATGTACGAGTGCATAAATGATGAAATTGTAAGCTATCTAGCTCCATATGCGGTAAAGGCTCATGCTTGCCGAATAGTAACGGTGAGGATTGCAGTTTAGTGTCTGCAATTGCTGAAATACGATTAAAGGATTGTACAAAAGCAAAAATAAGGTATTTAAGCTATGGTACTCACCACTGCTCCGTTAATAATAAAACAAAGTGCCGGGCACCCGATTTCAAGTGCTCGGCACATTTTTCGCTTCCAGAAATATAATGGAAATATCGAAGCAATCCCACACCCAATTTACATTGTACTTGTACAATTTTAATGGTGTGTGCGCCTGTTTTATTTTCCTGTCCTGTGTCCACTACCATCTGTTCTATATGGCGACGGAACTGCACTTTGTTTCGATTTCTGCCCAAAATCACCTCATACACTTGCTGCAAATCCGGCAATGTGATTTCTTTCCTTACTAAATTGAATGTGATATTTGTATAATTCACTTTCCCACGCAACCGATCTAATGAATGCGAATTGATTTCAGCATGGTCAAAGGCAATCCCATCCCACTTTGTAATCGACAAGGTGGTTTTCGTATTTGCTCTATCTGTCACCGTAACTTTTTCTACCGTTGCACATACTTTGATCTTCCCGGAAGTCCGTTCAAGTTCAATTTGCCTTTTTCCGTTTATCCGGGGCCTGGCTCGTGCAATTATTTAGAACCTTTATCCTATCTAATTGAGGATGTATGTGAGGTAATTATGTTCGATCCAAAAGGATGTGGGCGTTCTAGTTATTATGGAAATGGTTACGATATCGATTCAGCTCTTCATGATTTAGAACGAATTCGTGAAGAGTATGGGTACACTAAATGGATAGTAATAGGACACTCTTGGGGGGCTGATTTAGGTTTAGCGTATTCAATGTTATTTCCACAATCTATGTTGGGATATGTTTCTATATCTGGGAGTGGAATTCAAAATGATAAGGAATGGAAGGAGATATATAATAGAAATAAGGCAGAAAAAGATGAATTGAAGCCTGATTTTCAGTATGGGGCAAACAAAATTGTCCATCGTTCCTTAATTAATTCTTGGAGGTCATTCATTAAAAAACCACTATTACTAAAGGATATCTCTATGATTAAAGTACCTTCATTATTCATTTATGCCCAAAATGATATCCGTCCAGCTTGGCCGATTTTGCAGATTTCGAACCTTATAAGGAATTCAAAATTTATTATAATCGATGGTGCTGAGCATTATATTTGGCTATATGAAAATAAGAAATTAAGCGAAGTACTTAGAACATTTATTGAAACTTATACTGATAACATACTATGATTTTAAACTATTTTGTAAAATATGAAGAGGTGGGAAATCATTTTTTTAGTTGAATCACCGGTAATTTGGGACCATACATATAAGACATGCCTAACATATATGGTCCTTTTAATTTCGGGTAATCGGAAAATAGTGTGGAAAGAGGGCTAAAAAGTACCCTCTTCCATAGACTTGGTAAGTGTGGAAAAATCAGCTCCATAGATTTCCTCATACACCC
>NZ_JBHTLT010000085.1:0-5471 GCF_042679045.1 Sporosarcina contaminans
AAAGCGTCCGCCCTGTAGCGCAAATCAACATTACTCAGCGGTATCTAAGTAAAAGGGTGACGTGCAAATCACATCACCCCAACATTTGATTTAGAACCTTTTTATTTTTGTAAGCTTTATGACAAAGCATTATCGTACGCAGGTTCCATCTATAATCCAAGTATGGTTGTGCTTGGCAAACATAGTAGTTAGCGTGTTGTAAGGATTCTTATGCACCTGTGAATATTAAGATATTGAATTGCAGTTGAATAAGTAGTATGTATCTTTGTTCTGCATTTTTGCATAATTGTTCTGTTCAATGCGCGTTTCGTAGTAAGCATTTGCAATCGTTATATATAGTATGGAAGAAAAATATATTATAAGTTTTCAGGCTTACAGGGAGAAAATAGTAAATGGATATTGTATATTAATAGGGAATTAAGTCCTTTCTTGATTAGGGAAACGATAGCAATGGAAAGGAAATGTGACAAGCATATGCATGATTACTTGAAAGTAATGAGTGCCAATACAGGCAAGGAGAATAGGCATGACCTAAAAAGCATGTTAGGCGATATTGCTGTAGCGCTTGATCAATCCGCCATCGTTGCGATTACTGATCGTACAGGAAAAATAACGTATGTGAACGAGCAATTTACTAAGATTTCACAGTACAGCGCAGAAGAACTAGTCGGATCCACACATAAAATTATTAATTCGGACTATCATTCAAAAAACTTTTTTAAAAATATGTGGGCGACGATTGGCAAAGGGCAAGTATGGAAAGGGGAAATCCGAAATCAATCAAAAGATGGAAGTTATTACTGGGTAGATACAAAAATCGTTCCGTTTTTAGATGAAAAAGGGCATCCTTATCGATATATCGCTATTCGATATGACATTACAAGCCGTAAGCTGATGGAAGAACAAATTCGAAAAGATGCAGAGGTGTATCGATTAATAACGGAAAACTCTTTGGACTTCATTTCAGTGATCGATCGTGAAGGTAGATTCCAATACCTTTCACCATCACATCGGAATTTGTTAGGTTATTCTATTTCAGCTTTAAAGGAAGAATCTATTTACTCCCTTGTCTCTGAAAAAAATCATGCGGTTATACGAGAGGCATTAGAGCGGCAAGCTGCGATAGAGAAGCCGATTGAAATTGCTGTTATAAATAAGGTTGGACAGTTGAAGACGATGGAAGCAACGCTCCGTTTAATTCGGGAAAAAGGGGAATATAACAACCATTTTGTACTCGCCATGCATGATATTACGAGCCAAAAGCATTCGGAGTCAATGATTCGTGATCTTTACGATTATGATCAGCTTACTTCACTCTTAAATAGAAGCTCTTTCCAACAACGATTGAAACAATCATTGGAAGCTGCAGAGAGAAGTTCTACAAAAGTAGGCTTAGTCTATGTAAATATTGATCGTTTGCGTCATGTGAATGATTCATTTGGACATGAAGCGGGCGATCAGACGTTGTCCATTTTGGCGGATCGTCTTCGAACGCTGCTAAATGAAAATGAAGTAATCGGCAGAATTTCAGGGGATGAATTTGCTTTCACGCTCTCCGATGCAAAGGACGAAAATGCCATCGAAAAGATTGCTCACCAAATAAAAGAGCATTTGGAGGAACCGATTGTCATCAATGAGAAGTCAATCGTATTGTCGATCAGCTGTGGAATTGCCATGTATCCGCAACATGCTGCACAATCAACCGATCTAATTACGAAGGCAGAAAAGGCATTGCGCTTTGTAAAAGATCATGGTGGCAGTGGCTACAAACTGTACGAGTCTGGAATGGCGACAAAAAACTTGGAACGTATTCTACTCGAAAATGAACTGAGAAAAAGCGTCCAAATGGGCAACTTCAAATTGGAATATCAACCAAAGATCAATTTATCCCGGGAAGCTTTGTCGAGTGTGGAAGCTCTTGTTAGATGGGACCACCCTGATTTGGGCAGAATTCCTCCAGATAAATTCATCCCTTTGGCGGAGGAGACGAAAATGATATTGCCATTGGGTGAGTGGATTTTACGAGAAGCGTGCAAGCAAGCGTTGCAATGGAAAAAGAAAGGCTGCCCAGTGCGCATTGCGGTGAATATGTCTGCCGTTCAGTTGGAAGAGATAGGCATCGTTGAGTCAATCGAACGAATATTAAAGGAAGAGTTTGTTGATACTGATTTGATTGAGATTGAATTGACTGAAAGTGCTTTTGCGAACCGAATAGAGATGAGCGACACGATTGAGAGAATACGCAAATTAGGGATCACTGTTGCAATCGATGATTTCGGAACAGGCTATAGTACGTTGAGTTATATAAAAGAATTGCCTGCAGATACGTTGAAGATTGATCGCTCTTTTATTCGAGATATCGAATTGAACGAAAATAGCAGAGCGATTGTAAAAGCGATCATTATGTTAGCGGATACAGCGGGCTTAAATGTTGTAGCTGAAGGAATCGAGTCGAAGGAGCAAGCGGAAATTTTGCTCGAATTAGGATGCAGGGAGGGGCAAGGGTATTATTATAGTAAGCCTCTGCCTCCGAAAGATTGTGAAAGTATGATGATAGCAATTGGTTCTTGTGAATAAATATTCAAAAATTTGTCGAGTTGAGCCATTCTCATTAACGTCTTACAATGAAACTGTGGGAAATTAAAGGAGAGTGGCAGAATTGGACAAACATCATATATCACTCATCGGAGTACCTCTTGATTATGGGCAAAGCCGCCGTGGAGTGGACATGGGCCCGAGTGCGATACGCTATGCTGGCGCTTTGAAGAGGTTGGAGTCAATCGGTCATACAGTGACAGATGAGGGAGATATTCAAGTGAGCGCTGTGGAAAAAACTGAACAAGATACGAATCTGAAAAACTTGGATGAAGTTGTTACGGCGAATACAGAGCTTGCGGGGAAAGTTGCAGATGTCATCAAGCAAGGAAAATTCCCTCTCGTCTTAGGTGGAGATCATAGCATTGCTATTGGGACGCTATCAGGCTTATCGACTACATATAAAAACTTAGGCGTTATTTGGTATGACGCCCACGCAGATATGAACACAGCAGAAACTTCCCCTTCCGGCAATATTCACGGTATGCCGTTAGCGGTTGCAATGGGGTTAGGGCATGAACGCTTAGTTAATATTTTGCAGGGTGGGCAAAAAGTGAAACCTGAAAACGTTGTCATAATCGGAGCTCGTTCTGTTGACCCAGGAGAGCGGCAGTTGATTAAAGAGAAAAAAATAAAGGTGTTCACGATGCATGAAATTGACCGAGATGGCATGACAGCTGTCATGAATGAGGCCATTGAGTACCTTCGAAATAGAAATGTCGATGGAGTTCACTTATCATTGGATTTGGACGGTCTTGATCCGCTTTATACACCTGGAGTTGGGACGCCTGTTGCAGGTGGAATCAGCTATCGTGAAAGTCATTTGGCGATGGAGATGCTGGAGGATTCCGGCATGATTACATCCGCCGAGTTTGTAGAAGTGAATCCGATTCTTGACGAAAAGAACAAAACTGCCGATGTAGCGGTCGGCTTGATGGGTTCATTGTTCGGAGAAAAATTAATATGACCAATCGGCTGTCCGGCTTCGTACGGATAGCTTTTTTGTTGATTGGAATGGCAAGAAATCATACTATATGAGTAAGTTCCAATGAATTTATCTCCATGAAGAGCAATGGATTTTATGAGAATTAAAATAAGTGAGGAAAGCATCGATTTTCTTTGGTAAAATATAATTAGGTAAACGTAGCAGATTTGAAATTACATTTCAACTGTCCATTATATTTCCGATAGGGAAATTAGACCCTATAAACAAAGAGAATTGTCATGCGAAAAAGGGCGGTTCCTTTTATCTGAACCAGCAGATTCCCTCATTTCTATACGTGTTAGGATAATGCCAATATCCTTCCATTCGGCAGGGACCAAAACTCCTGCTGAATTCAGAAAACCTCGGTCACTTTCATAAGCAAGAGGAAACAAAGCCGGGGGAAAATAATTATCTTTATTTCTTAATAAAAAATGAAACCTATTGCAACCTTCAAACGTATAGAAGGAACAGCCGCATGGAGCGGAGGATGAAAGTCATTGGATGAATTGGTCAATAAACGAATAAATGAAGTGATCAGAGGCAATCAGGATGCATTCGAGGAGATTGTGACAATGTTTCAACATCGGCTGTATCAAGTTTGTTATCGAATGCTTGGCAACCGGCAGGAGGCGGAGGATATCGCCCAAGAAGCTTTTGTACGTGCGTATATTAATATTCATACGTATGATCAGAAGAGGAAATTTTCTACATGGCTGTATCGAATCGCAACAAACCTGTGCATTGATCGAATCCGGAAGAAGAAGCCGGATTATTATCTTGATGCTGAAGTGCCTGGTACCGACGGTCTAAATATGTATTCCCAAATTGCGGCAACTGGCGATAAGCCGGAAGAAGAAGTAGAAAGGATGGAGGCGCAGGAGAGGGTCCAATATGAAATTGGCAGACTCCCTGATAAATACCGCACCGTCATCATTCTTCGATATATGGAAGAGCTACCGTTGCAAGAGATTAGTGATATTTTGGAATTACCGTTAGGGACCGTAAAGACCCGTGTACACCGCGGAAGGGAAGCACTTCGGAAACAGATGGGTAATATGTAGGAGGGAATAAGTATGAATACGTGTCAAGAACCAGTCGTTCATTTAATGCACGCGTATTTAGACGGAGACATCAGCCGAGAAGAAGAGCGAGTGTTAAAAGAGCATTTGGAAGTTTGTCCGCACTGCAGAAAAACGATGGATGAACTGAAAACGTCGGTGTTATTCCTTCAAAGTGCTGATCCAGTTAATGCGCCGGATCATTTTGTTTCGGGCGTGATGGCGCGTCTTCCAAAAGAGAAGAAGCAAGCGGGCATTCAACGCTTTTTACGCAGTCATCCTTTATTATCGGCAGCGGCATTGTTTTTCATATTAATGAGCGCAATGTTATTTTCGAGTTATAATAACAATCAACAGTTTTCATTTACGAAACAACCGAATCTCGTCATAGAAGGTGAAACCGTCATCGTGCCTGAAGGAGAGGTTGTAAAAGGCGATTTAATCGTCAAAAACGGCAACTTACGTATAGAAGGCGAGGTTGATGGGGACGTTACAGTAATACGCGGCTCAAAGTATATGGCGTCCACTGCTGTTGTGACCGGCAAAAGTGAAGAGATTGATAAAGCCTTTGATTGGCTTTGGTATAAAATTAAGACGACGGTGAAAGAAGTTTTCTCTTCCTCTAAGAGTGATGGAAAAGAACAAACAGAATGAGGAAGTTGCGATCTGTACTGCATAAGGCATGTACGGATCGCTTTTCTTATTGAAGGAATAAAGCTTCGATATATTGGTTCTATAATATTTGTTGGGGTATTCACACAAATATTATAGAACCCCAAAAAAGCACGTAATCACCATTTCTTTTATACTTGAATTGTCGAGAAACAAGTAAA
>NZ_JBHTLT010000086.1:0-5487 GCF_042679045.1 Sporosarcina contaminans
CCGGCGGAAAGCGTCCGCCCTGTAGCGCAAATCAACATTACTCAGCGGTACCTAAGTAAAAGGGTGACGTGCAAATCACATCACCCCAACATTTGATTTAGAACCCTAAAATTGTGCATAATGCTTCGTTAAATAGCCATACTACATACGATTTTGAAAGTCATCATAAGGAGGGTATACATTCATGCAAAATCAATTCGGTGAAACGCATCAAAATATGCAAACCGGAAAAGTGCCGCCTCAAATGAACCACGGCGGACATGAATTATTCGATGTCCATGAAGTGTTGTCTGGAACAATTGCCGCACTAAATCAGGCGATGATTCTACGTCCCCATGTAAAAGACCCCGAGCTACTCGACATTTTAGATCGCCAATATCGGTTCACATTAGACGAGTACAATATTACTGTCGAATGTTTTAAAACCGGTAAAGATCCATCTCATCCAACTGGATCGTACAAAATGAAGACAGGAAATGATTTCATTTATGGAATGAAGCCTTCACAGCCTAAAAAGCCGATCCAAAACGCTAATGAAATTACTGATGAAATGATATCAGGATTTCTTTTAGGCGCAGCGAAAACTTCTGCAACCGCGAAGACGACCGCTGCACTCGAAACGACAAATCCGGTTGTCAGACGGGTATTAGCCGATTCAGTACCAAACTGTATTGAAATGGCGTATGAGTTATCGATATACCAAAACAAACATCATTACTATCAAGTTCCGCAGCTTACAGAGCAAGATATGCAGCAAGTGCTCAACTCATATGCAACTGCTGGCCAGCCAGGATTACCAAACCAACAGATCCAATAATGACGCTGAACAAACATGCAAATGCGCAATAAAAAAGCAGAGGAGCACCGGATGTTCCGGAGAGCTTCCTCTGCTATTTATAATGATTTTTTCACAAAACTTGTAGGTACTTCACATTCAAAACGCATAATTTCACCTGTCCGCGGATGAAGTATTGTCAAAGCAGTCGCATGCAATCCTAATCGTTTGATCGGATTGACTGTAGAACCATACTTCTTATCGCCCACAACCGGATGTCCAATGTCTTGCATATGAACTCGTATTTGATTTTTCCTTCCTGTTTCGAGTTCAACTGCAACTAAAGTGAACTGTCGATTCCCTCTAATTTTACGGAAATGGGTTATCGATAGCTGTCCCCCATTATCTGTCGGGTTTGAGTATACTTTATAAGTCCTCGTTTCCTTCAGATAGGATTGAATTGTACCCTTTTCCTTTTTCAAATTCCCTTCCACTAACGCAGTATACAAACGTTCCTTTACAACGTCATCCCAATTATCTTGCAGCTGTTTTTTAACCTCTTCGCTTTTTGCAAAAATGAGCACGCCTGATGTATCGCGATCCAAACGATGAACGATAAAAATGCGGTTGCGCGGATTTATTTGCTTCACATAATTCATCAATTCACTATAAGCCGTGCGTTCACTTTTATCCTTACCTGCCACCGTAAGCAAACCTGCTTCCTTCTCTATGACAAGTATGTCTTCATCTTCAAAAAGAATCGAAATTCCTGATAAGCTGCTTTCACCAATAGCCGCCCGATTGTCCACTATTTCCACTAACTGGCCAGCCTGGACAGGATAATTGTGCTTTGTAATCGATTGTCCATCTACAGAAACTTGTCCTCTTGCTAAAATAGATTTAATCGAATTTCGGCTTTTATTGGATATGATGTTTAGCAATAAAGGCAATAGTTCGCTCTCTTCGGTAGCACGATAGCTGAAGGAACGATCTTTATTCTTCATACTAAAACCTCCTTCACTTTGTTCATTATCCACTAAACATTGCTCATTTGACAAATTCAGGCTTTATTACGATAGTGCTTTTAATCCGACAACGCCGATAATAATGAGCATTACACTGAAAATCCTACCGAAGCTTTTCGACTCACCGAAAAACACCATATTTATGAATACTGCACCTGCTGTACCGACCCCGATCCAAACGGCATATGCAGTGCTCACTTGTAAGTAGTTGAATGAAAAATATAAAAAAGCAAAAGCGCCCCCAAATCCTCCTCCATAAAGAAGCGCATGCCATAGAGTTTTCTTTTCACTATACTGATTTAATCCAATGACTCCTATAAATTCACTGATTGACGCTGCTATTACATATAGCCAACCCATTATTGAACAGTTCCTTTCTCAGTTTTATTCTCTCGGGCATCGGATAAATTCAACCCGATGACGCCGATCACTAAAATGGCAATGAACAATATTTTCCCGCCACTTAAACTTTCACCGAAGAAGAACACGTCCATTAAAGCTGTACCGACTGTGCCAATAGCGGCAAAAATAGCGTACACTGTGCCAGTCGGCAAATTTTCGCAAGCTTTCGCCAAGCAATGAAAATCGATGAAAATGAAAATTACAATCGGAATCCAATGCCACCACACACTTGCTACGTTAAACCCAAAAATCCATACTAATTCGAAAAAACTTGTTAAACCCACATAGATCCATGATTTATTCATAATAAAACTCCTAATTATGACTGAATGTCATTCATTTTAATGTGAAAAAACTTAACCAATTGATAAGGCATGTTTTAAAAACTCATATACCTCTGCCTTTTGAATTTTCGCCTCGTCTTCTTTATTCACATCATATAGATAAATTTGCTCTGCAGCCGATTCAATAAGTCCTATAATCAGCTTTGCAGTTCTGTCTGGCTGAATTGTCTGGCGAATCTTCCCTTCCATTTTCGCCTTTTTCAATCCTTCGCTAATCCAATTATAAAATGGCGCATAAACAGTTTCCCACTCCTTCAAATGTTCAGTAGAAGCAAGTCCCGAATAAATAAGCGCTTGGATTTCATGGTACTCCTCATTCACTTTGAAAATTGCATCGATCAGTTGCTTCATTTGCACAGAAATGTCTTGTTGCTCATCCACTTGATCTTTGACAATTTCCATTGTCTTTTCTACCATTACTTCCGCTATAGCCGGCATTAATGATAATTTTGAAGGGAAATACAAATAAAATGTACCTTGAGCAATTCCCGCTGCTTTTACAATATCGGAGATTTTTGTCTTCTCTATGCCAATTTGCCTGAAAACTTCTATAGCCGATAGGACAATCTTGCTTTTTTTATCCATTTAATGATCTCCCTTCACAATGAATGACTGTCATTCATATTAACATATGTGCAAAGCCATTGCAAAAAAAGTTTTCATTACCAGCAAGCTTATTACAATAGGAATGTAAACGCTTAAATAAACATAATTTTACGACTTGACTTACTATTCGCTATTGCAATTTCAGTAGAATGTGGTAATAATTTATAACTATATTCCAAAAATTCAAAAGGAGAGTGGATAATTTGAATAAAGGGTATCATTCATCGCTTGAAATGCATAGGCTTCACAAGGGAAAAATGGAAATCATTTCAACTGTCCCTTTGGAGAATAAAGTGGATTTAAGCTTCGCTTATTCTCCGGGTGTTGCTGAACCATGCATTGAAATCTCGAAAAATATGGAGAGTGTGTATGACTACACAATTAAAGGTAATTTAGTGGCTGTTGTAACGGATGGCAGTGCCGTATTAGGCCTTGGCGATATTGGACCGGAAGCGGCTCTGCCGGTTATGGAAGGAAAGGCATTGTTGTTGAAAAAGTTTGCCGACGTAGATGCTTTTCCAATTTGCCTTTCTACACAAAACATCGACGAAATCGTGGACACAATCAAAAAAATAAGCCCTACATTTGGTGCCATTAATTTAGAGGATATATCAGCACCCCGATGCTTTGAAATAGAGGAGCGCTTACAGAAAGAATGTGCAATACCGGTATTCCACGATGATCAGCATGGCACAGCAATCGTCGTTGCTGCGGGGCTATTAAATGCTTTAAAAATCGTCAATAAATCGGTCAGCAATGTTAAAATCGTTGTCAATGGAGCTGGTGCAGCAGGAATTGCAATCGTAAAGCAACTTTTGAACCTCGGATGCAACCATGTTACAATTTGCGATTCTAAAGGAGTGATCTACAACAATCGTCCCTATGGAATGAATCACATAAAGACAGAAATTGCCCAAATGACAAACCCAACCGATCTAACCGGTACATTGGCAGATGCCCTTTCGGATGCAGATGTATTCATTGGTGTTTCCGTAGCGAATTTATTGACGAAAGAGCTGGTCCAAAGTATGGCAGAAAATCCGATTATATTCGGCTTGGCCAATCCGGTTCCAGAAATTATGCCGATTGTTGCCAAGGAATATGGTGCACGCATTATTGCAACCGGCAGGTCCGATTATCCGAACCAAGTGAATAATGTTTTGGCATTCCCTGGCATTTTTAGAGGGGCGCTTGATGTACGAGCAAAGGAAATAAATGAGCATATGAAAATGGCAGCGACTTTCGCTATCGCCTCTTTAGTAACGGATATGGAACTGAGCGAAGATACTATTATTCCCGACCCATTCGACGAACGAGTTGTCACAGAAGTGTCGAAGGCTGTAAGTAAAGCTGCAATTGAGTCAGGCGTCTCAATGCTTCCTGCGGTCCCTATCGGATAACGATCAATCATCTTTTTCATCGACGAATAAGCTTCCATCACCATATACTTCTGCATAGTAAACTTGATCGATTTGGCCGATGCCTTTCTTTTTCAACTGTTTCATGACCCATTCTTCCGTTAAATTAAGTTCCGTTAAATTTTTTTGAATCAATTTCCCATCGGAAATGATCTCAGTTGGAATATATTTCGGATCTTTTGCGGAGGCTTTCACATCTGTTTTAGTGGCCGCTTCCTGCCCCGCCTTTTTCAATACACTTAGTTTGCCGTTCGTTTCGAGAATCGCATAATTTACATCTGAGACAGAAAAAACGCTTTGTTCCCGAAGCATCATATTTAAATCATTCAAAGTCATTCTTACTTTTTTCATTTCCTGTTCATTCAGTCGACCTTCGTGAATGAGAATCGATGGTGTATCATCCAATAACACTCTCGCTTTTTTCGATTTGAGAGCAATATAATTCATGAGCAAAGTTAACAATGCCCACCAAATCATTGCAATTAAACCATTCATAAAAGGCGTTTCCGATTCCCCTGCAATATCCGCCGCAATTGAACCGATTGTAATTCCTGTAACGTAATGGAAAAATGTCAATTGTGATATTTGTTTTTTCCCCATCAATCTTGCCAATACTAAGAGCACAGCAAAAGCAATCGTTGCTCTAATGATCATTTCCCAAAAACTAAACTCGAAAAATTCATCCATATTCATGAATTGGACACCTCCACTTGAAAAGTAGTGTGTCACCAATATAGTTTATTATGCGAGAGAATCTTTCTCTTCGTAACGAGTATTTAATTTTTGATAAAAAAAGCCATCCAGCTTAATGGATGGCTCAGACTGTAGACAAACACCAGGAATTTTTGGTGTTTGCCTACAGTCTTTTTTCTTTTAAAATAGAAGTAATACTAGAAAAGTTGATTTCCACTGCGGTC
>NZ_JBHTLT010000087.1:0-6304 GCF_042679045.1 Sporosarcina contaminans
AGGTGCTCCTTTCTTTGGGATTGTAGTTCTCGCAAACTCAATTATACCAAAGGCTGGAGCCCTTTTTGCATTTAGTAACTAGATTTTACTTTCGTAATTCAGGATTATACTTATAGATGATAATAATTTCTGATTTTTGGAAAGTGGATGATGACCTTCGTATATTTCCCATCTTCTGAATGAATGGAAAGGTCATGTCCTAATTTAAGAGCCATTTCTTTTGCAAGGTAGAGACCTAAACCGGTAGATTTGGCATGACTTCTCCCAATAGATCCTGTAAATCCTTTTTCAAATACGCGGCTGATATCCTCTGGCTTAATTCCAATGCCTGTATCTTGAATCTGTAGCCGCTTTTCTTTTAGATCTTCCTCAAATTGTACGGAGATTTCCCCGCCTTCACCTGTATATTTTAAAGAATTTGAAAAAACTTGATCCATAATAAAACCAAGCCATTTACTGTCGGTATGGACAACCTGTTCAATATTGTCCATATGAAAACGAATTTGCTTGTTAATAAAAGATTTGGCAAATTTCTTTACACTGTTTTTAGCAACTTGATCCAACACTACCTCGGAAATAAAATAATCTTTGGAAAAAGAATCAATGCGAGAATAATAAAGAGCCTGCTCCACGTAATTTTCGATTCTATCCAACTCATCTTCAAACTTGTCCACAAGGTATTCAACAGTTCTTCCATTACTGTTTTCCATAAGCAAGCGACCTGCCGCAATCGGAACCTTGACTTCATGAATCCAAGATGTAATAAAGTCTTGATGATCCATTTTTTCGTTATACAACTTTTGTAATTGATCGCCATGCACACTATTTACTTTTTTTAATAACTCAAGATATAACAGTTGTTCATCGTTTCGCGGTTTAGGCAGAGTTGCGAGAAATTCTTCATGATTACTTTCAACCAAATCATTTAATTCCCGATAAAATTCTCTATTGTAATAGTATTCGATGATTACGTATATAGCTACAATAAAAAAGATAACCACATTGGTATATACGATATTACTTACAGTGTTTCTGGAATCTGTGCTCACAATCGTCATCAAAGAAACAAAGAACATAATGATCACGTTTAATATAAAGAAATTCCGTTTATCTTTTAGATATTGAAAGAAACTCATTGGATAATATAACCTTGTCCTTTCTTAGTCATAATGAAGTGTTCTTTTCCAAGTTCAGCAAGCTTTTTACGCAGACGAGCAATATTAACCGTCAATGTATTTTCGTCTACGAAATTTTCATTCTTCCAAAGGCTACGCATCATTTTCGTACGACTGACGATGGTTCCTTTATTTTTCATCAGGATTTTCAAAATAAGAAATTCTGTTTTCGTGAGTTCCGACTTTCGATCTCCATGTAAGGCCTCTCCGTTCTCAAGGTTTAATATAATTCCATCATGTTCGATTGTCTTAGACTGTGTTTCCATGTAGGAATACGTTCTGCGGAGGAGTGCATTAATTTTTGCAATCAATACATCCATATGGAAAGGTTTTTGAATATAATCATCTCCTCCCATGTTTATCGACATCACTATATCCATTGGTGTATCACGGGAAGAGAGAAAGATCATAGGGACCTTTGAAATTTCTCTGATTTTATTACACCAGTAAAATCCGTCAAACGATGGCAAATTGATATCCATGATGACTAGGTGAGGATCATGATTAAGAAATACCTGCATGATTTGGTCAAAGTCTTCGATCTTAACGGTTTCAAAACCCCACTTTTCTAATGTTTCCCCTACCATATCACGAATGGTCAAATCATCTTCCACAATCATGATTTTCATTCCTCTTCCCTCCAAACAATCATCCTTCTTTAACATCATATTAATTGAATATCGACCAACATACAAAGAAAATATCGTGTTTAAACATATTTTTTATCAATGTGACGAAAATGTAAGGTTACGAGATCAAGCTGTAAGTTTATATAAAGGGCACCTATTGTAAAATAAAAACGTAAAACAAAACAACTCTGAATGGAGGATTTAAATATGAAAACTATTGTCGAAGCAAAACAAATAAAAAAAGTCTATGGTGCAAAGGGAAATGTATTTTCAGCTTTGGAGGATATAGACTTAACCGTCATGGAAGGTGAATTCGTCGGTATTATGGGTCCCTCGGGTGCTGGTAAATCAACTTTACTAAATATATTGGCAACAATTGACGAGCCGACTGCTGGTGACATCGTGGTTGACGGAATCAATTTGACAAAGATGAATGAAGAGCAATTATCTGCCTTTCGCCGTGACAAACTTGGTTTCCTTTTCCAAGACTATAATTTATTAGATACTCTAACTGTGAAAGAAAATATTATCTTGCCGTTAGCCTTGGCAAAATTGAACGTTAAGGAATTGGAACGAAGAGCAGATGAAGTGGCAGATAAGTTTGGCATTCGCGACATTTTAAATAAGTACCCGTATCAAATTTCTGGGGGACAAAAGCAACGCACGGCAGCATCACGCGCGATTATTTCAAAGCCAAACCTAATATTGGCAGATGAACCAACAGGTGCGTTGGATTCGAAATCAGCAACAGACTTATTAGAAAGTTTAAAGGATCTTAATGAACAAGACAAGGCAACAATTTTAATGGTTACCCATGATGCTTATGCGGCAAGTTATTGTAATCGCGTCCTATTTATTAAAGACGGTAAAATCTTCACAGAACTTGTGAAAGGGAAAAGATCCCGCAAAGAATTTTTCAACAAGGTGTTGGATGTTCTATCAGCACTGGGGGGTGGAGCAAATGACGTTATTTAGTTTAGCAAGGAAAAATATTAAAGGTAACTTCAATAATTATTTTGTCTATTTTGTTACGCTCGTCTTCAGCATGGTTATTTATTATACGTTCACTTCCTTGCAATATAGCGAAAAAATTCAGGAAAGCATTGAATTGTCGGATACAATGAGTTTCATGTTTGGGGTATCATCAATTATCTTAATTTTATTCGTAGCAATCTTTATTTTGTACTCCAATTCATTCTTCACAAGAAAAAGGAAGAAAGAAGTCGGATTGTACGCCATACTTGGTTTACGCAAGAAAACCATTGCAAAAATGTTATTTTATGAAAATTTGATTATGGGAATCATTGCAATAGTTATTGGAATTATTCTTGGAACCTTACTTTCCAAATTATTTGCAATGATTTTAATAAAACTTATGGGTTCAATTGCCGAGGTGGACTTCGGTATTTCCATTCTAGCGATTACCCAAACAGTCATAGTCTTTATGGTCATTATTTTATTCACTTCCGTTCAAGGTTACCGTTTGATTTATCGTTTTACATTAATCGAATTATTCTATGATGAGAAAAAAGGTGAACAAATTCCAAAGGTTTCACTTATATCGGCTGTTATCGGAGTTATATTGCTTGTCGTTAGTTACTGGCTGATATTAAAACCATTTCCTGACGAATTTACTACGGAATATTTAATGAAAAATTATGGTATTGCTTTTGTTGCTCTCGTCATTGGCACCCATTTATTTTTTCGATCTGTAACGGTCTATTTATTAAGATTATCACAAAAAAATAAGTCGCGTTATTACAGAGGAACTAGAATAATTGAAACATCTCGCTTACTGTTTCGTATTAGAGGGAATGCACGTACCTTTACAGTCATTGCATTGTTGAGTTCTGCAACGATCTGTTTCTTAGGTGCAACTTACAGTGGGTATTACAGCAACGAAAAAAGAGCTGAGGAAGTTGTTCCGTTCAGCTATTCGCATTTGTCAAAAGGTCCAGAATTTGATTCGCAGGTGGAGAGAATAATAAAAGCAGATCATCGACATCCAATAAAAGCCCAACTAGACATACCCGTCATTCAGGTAAAAGGAATACTCTCATTTCAACTGGATTATGACATAAATCCTGTGCAATTAATCTCAGAAAGTACATTTAATAAAGCAGCGAATGCTTTAAATAAGGATGAAACAGTCTTACTATCAAGAAATCAAGCAGCAGTAATCCAGCCAAGGTTTACTGAATATACGAAGTCGGTTTTTAAAGGAGAAAATATAACGATTCAATTGCCTCAAGGAAGCAGCGAACTGCCATTTGTTCATATGGTTGAAAGTAATGTGCTACCTTTCGATTATCCCGATTTCTTTCTCGTAGTCAGTAACGAAATGTTTGCTGAGATAGCCAAAAAAGAGGCTCCATTAACTTATAAAGTATATGAAGTGGAAAATGAAGTAACGGCACAAGCCACATCAAAGAAAGTAAATAAACTGGTTGGAAACGATTTTCAAGTTTCTTCATCATTTTATACGGAGTATAAGCAAGGTAAAGAAGGAAACGCAATTACTCTTTTTATTTTTGGATTTTTGGGGCTTGTATTTTTAGCGGCAAGTGGAAGTATCATTTATTTCAAACAGTTAACAGAAGCGAATGAGGCGAAAGGACAGTATGAAATCCTTAGAAAAATCGGTGTCAATAAAAAGGATATACGTAAATCAATCAAAAGGCAGTCATTATTTGTGTTTGGATTGCCACTAACCGTAGGAATATTGCACAGTTGTGTGGCATTGTACTTTACTAGCAACTTTATTTCTAATCTCATTGGAATCAATCTTATCTTCCCTATTCTAATGGCTATAGTCTTCTTTGTTATCATCTATGCAGTCTATTACGTATTAACTGTTAATACGTACAATCGCATTGTAAACAAATAAGAGCGAAACATCTCTCGAATGTTCGGTTCGGGGGGTGTTTTGTCATGTATTCCTTTGTTAAAAAAATCCTCATTACTCTGGAATCTAGACCGATTATATTATTGAAGATCAATTGAACATCCTTAAATCTTCTAACAACAAAAAATGATAACTCCTATACAAAATGTATCGCCAATAGAAACACAATTCAGTCTGTAATATCAGAAATGATGCCATATTCTTTCATTAATTTATTTTTAACCATGTAATATTCTTTCTTGGTAATCAATTTACGGGTTAGCAGTTGTTTTAACATAGCAATTTGCATACTATAAGGAATCAAGTTCTGTTTCAAAAAACACGCCCCCTTATAATTAATCAATTAAAATCAGACGGCTGTTGGTACAGCTCCACGGGAATTTCACCCCTGCAAGTATTCCTTCCAGCTCTACTCATAGCTTGCGACGCTTTGAACGCTCGAACCATGACGGTAGAGGAGTATCATTATCTATACTGATGGGTTATCGCCAACAATCCACCACGATTGCATTAGATTCATAGATTATCGCTCGTTTCTAACGAAAGTCATGGCGTATGAATCAAGTGGCTCGTCATCAGTAGAATGTATCTGATTTTTTAGTTTATACTGCACAGCGTTATCTTCCGTGCTTTCTTTGTCAAAGAACAAATATATGATTAATGAAAGGGAAAACCTAACCATTCTGTATTCAAATTTTGAAAGCTAAAACAGATTGCATAAGCTTCGCTCGTAAGCGTTCGCGTGTATCTTCATCGATACCCCAATAAGTGTTTCCTTGTTCATCACGGAGCTTACGCATGGATAGGCTTGTCATATAGCTACCATAATGTAGAACAACTACTTTCATTGCTTCTGGCTCACCCTTATTTGCAGCTAAAATAATTGGGTACGGCAATAAACCACGCTCGTTGTTTCCAACATTAGAATTAATCACTCCGCTCATCTGCATGTTCCTCCAAAAATCGTCTTAACCTCTTGAAAGAGCTTGTCCTCCTATACTGAACGGTACTACGTGGAATACCGAGTAGTTCAGCTATTTCTACATCTGATTTGTCAAAAAAGTAGTATAAAAGGACAGTCTTACGCTTTTCTTTTGGCAAAGTACGCAACGCTTCAGCGAGTAATTTCGGAGTTATTTTCTTTCCAGCCACTTGAAAACTTTGTCCTTCTTCTCCTTCATATTGCTTATCTAAGGTATAGAGTTGATTTTCTTCTTGTGGTGTGAGATCAGAAAATGTCATCTCCTTTGCTTGTCGTTGTTGTCTTTCATTAAAAATATTAATTGCTTCATTCTTCAATACACGTTTACAAAAAGCATTAAATGCACAGCGAACTTGCCACTCGGTACGATCTGGTTCTATCATGCATTTCCTCTCCCTTCGCAACTGCAAAGGTGGGTGATGATTTCCCCTTTCATAACCTTCAACAAGATTTTTTATGAAATGCCAAAAATAAAAGCAATATTTTTAAAAAAAATATTTCAGACTGTAGAGGCTGTCCAATAAGTCCCTAAAATAGAACAGGTGGCGAAAAACGAATCGTTTTTCGCCACCTGTTCTTGTATTTTTCTCATTCAATACTGAAAGTAGCACGC
>NZ_JBHTLT010000088.1:0-6794 GCF_042679045.1 Sporosarcina contaminans
ACGCATAAATCCGCTCTCTCCCGCCTAACCTTGTCATTGCCCCGCAAAGACAGACAGGAGAACGCATAAATTGCAGCAGAAACGCATAAATCCGCTCTCTTCCGCATAACCATATCTTCGCCCCACAAAGACAGACAGGGGACCGCATAAATTACAGCAAAAACGCATAAATCCGCTCTCTCCCGCATAACCATATCTTCGCCCCGCAAAGACAGATAGGGGAACGCATAAATTACAGCAAAAACGCATAAATCCGCTCTCTCCCGCATAACCTTATCTTCGCCCCGCAAAGACAGATAGGGGAACGCATAAATTGCAGCAAAAACGCATAAATCCGCTCTCTTCCGCCTAACATGATGCTTTCTCCTAACCTAAAAAGCCCTACCATACCCCTCTGTATTGGCAAGATCACTAAATATCCATGTCAAAACGACTCTATGGACACAGCTATTAACCAATTTATGCACCTTTGAAATATTTATGTGGCTTTACAAGGGGATTATGCGCTTTGCAAGAGATATATGCGTTATTCTTTTGGGTTATGAAAGCTTGCCAGCATTTTATGCGCGGTATTTTCCAGTTATACGTTTTCGACAGGCTTTATGCGCATTTTTTAATAGTTATGCGTTTAGAAAGGTATTTATGAGCTTGTAACCTTCATCGCATGAACTTTTGAAGCATATTGATCGATAGGCTATGGAATACCAGTCTACAAATTTTGTACGTATTTCTATGAAAATGAGTATGTTTCCAAAGGTTTGATTTCAATGAAAATTCCGTTGCGAAAGAGTTTATAAACAAGTATATTTAGAGTATCGAAATATATTTTGTGGAAAGTTGGAAATGTGGATGAAATGGTTCACTGACTGGGGACGCAAATTTTCCTCTTTCAACCGGAATGTAAAGCTTTTTATTATCGGAAATGCACTGATCCAAATCGGGATGGGTGTTTTTATGGTTATGTATAATTTGTATATTCGGGAGCTCGGGATGCCCGAGACGGTGAGTGGAAAAGTGATTTCAATGACAGCGATGGCTTCGGCAATTATGTTAGTTCCTGCGGGATTTTTAAGCGATAAATTCGGGCGGAAATGGATGATTGTGGGCGGCGCTGTATTGACGGTAACGACACTATTTTATAGGGGCATTGCTGTTGCGGAAACCCCGATCATTACAGCAGCATTTTTGACGGGGTTGTTTATGGCATTCGTCCAAGTTTCGGGTATTCCATTTTTAGCCGAAAACTCGTCTCCTGCTGAACGGGTAACTTTATTCAGTGTCAACTTTGCGGTCGTAACGATTGCGAACGTAGCGGGAAGCTTTTTCGGCGGAGTTATCGCAGATGTATTGGAAACTGTTATGAAAATTAGTACGACAGAAGCAATCCGCTATTCATTGCTTTGCGGTGCGGCCATTTTCACGGCAGGGTTACTTCCATTTTTTAAGCTGCAAGAAAAGAATGCGAAAGAAGAGAAAGCTGCACCGCTACTTTCTGATGGAGGTAAGATCGATCAATTAGAGGATCGTTTAAAGAGAAACTTAATTGTCATTTTCCATTTTTCATTCGCTAATTTGCTGATCGGCTTCGGTTCCGGTTTAGTTGTCCCTTATTTGAATTTGTATTTTGCGAACCGTTTTGATGCTACAAATTCCTATATTGGCTTTGTTTTGTCAATGGGCTCCGCGATGACAGCGGTAGCTGCGATGATTGGTCCAGCACTTTCAAAGAAGATTGGGAAAGTGAGGGCGTTGATTTTATTTCAGATGCTGTCCATTCCGTTTCTGCTTTTGACGGCCTATACGACGTCTCTTATGTTGGCCTCATTAGGATTTTTGTTAAGGCAAGCGCTAATGAATGCTGGAAATCCGATT
Source organism: Sporosarcina contaminans (assembly GCF_042679045.1). Taxonomy (NCBI): domain Bacteria; kingdom Bacillati; phylum Bacillota; class Bacilli; order Caryophanales; family Caryophanaceae; genus Sporosarcina; species Sporosarcina contaminans. The sequence continues at coordinate 1,873 of NZ_JBHTLT010000088.1, forward strand.
CAAAGTGCGGTTGCGATGGAAGTCGTGTCGGATAAATATAAAGGATTGGCAAATTCGATGAACCAAATGGTGTTTAACTTGGGATGGGCTACGATGGGGCCGATTGCTACAGGCTTAGTCGTTGCGCAAGGAGCTTATTGGGGATACGCGTTTGCGTTTACTATTACGGCAGGTCTTTATATCGTTTCATCCATCTACTACTATTTCATATTTGGCAGGAGGAAGCTGTCAGGGGAGTGAAAATAGAGGAGGAATCCTACTGTTTCATAACATATAAAAAAAGAGTGCGATTAAACCATCTCGCACTCTTTAAGATAATATACTTAACCCCATTAATTCATAAGTTTATTTAAATAACCCCTCCGAATAAAGAAAAAGCCTATTAGAAACAGCAGTAAAATTATACCTAAGCCCATTGCAGTTAATTGATAAAATGCCAACGAGATATGGTTATGCATGCCGAGTAATGTTGCAAATAAAATAAGGGCTGCAATTGTAAAAGGGATAAAAATTAAGGTTACCAATTCTTTTGTTACAACAGTTGATAGTTCTTTCATGGATAAACCAACTTTTCTAATGCCTAAAAACTTTTCTCTTTCTTGTTCAAGAGATGTTTGCAGGTAAAAATACAGTATACTCATTGCGGCGCTCATAAAAATTAAGCTAAGCATAAAGCCAATGAAGAACATTATGCTTTTTACAAACTTCTCTACTTCATATAATTCAATTTTAGATGCCATTAAGCGTCGATCAGAATCTGTAGTAATCTTAGATGAAATCGTATTCGCGACATCGATCTTGTTTGTCCAATCATCCAATTCATAAGCAAATATTTGATAAACTGGATACTCAATCGCCTCATATACTTCATCCGAAACGATATAATATACATTTTGTAACCCGGATGTTAAAATATTTCTCTTTTCAATACCCGTAACGATTAGGTTTCCAAATGGGTAATCATGAATGGATTCTTTATTAGGTTGAACACCTTCATGACCAGCAGCAACAAAATACTCATGATCGTTTAATGTTAAAGGCTCATGCTGGCCCAATTGATTGAAATTCGTAACGGACATAAAAGCAATCCTACGCTTTTCATCGGTTTTAAAGGCAGAATAGTATGCCTCGTAATTACCTGCTTCATCTAAGGTCTCTTCAATAAAGGTTCGATCTTTTTGAGCTTCTAATTCGTTACCTGGTAGTGACGTATATTGGAAACTATAAGGATAGAGCGATTCTGTTTTTTCCTCTACATTGTAGTAAGAGCTGTAAAGTACGCTTGTAAAGACAAAGGTACCTAATAGTAAGATCGTTAATAAATAAATGATATGGGCATGTGAAACCTCTTTTGCCTTTAAATTTGAAACAAAAAGCATATTGGTTTTTCTGAAATACGATGGATGTTTTTGCCACACGCGGATGGTGAATAACATTCCTTGTGTGACTGTAAAGTAAATGGCCAATAAAAGACTAATAAACAATGCAATGTAAGGGAGAATTCCAAAGGATTCCACCCAATTCATTTCCCTTATCATCGAAAAGAGCAAAATAACACTGACCATAATGGATACGATCAATTTAAATGGTGCTGGTTTCGTGAGCTTTTCTTGTGTAATATCTGCTTTTAATAGTTGAACGACATCTTCTTTTTTTATCATCCATGTCATAACTTTAGTAACGATCAAAAATAATAGAGAAAATAAAACGATCGTTATGAGAATGGCTTGGATCGGAATATACATTCCAAACACTTCAGCACGCAATATCTTTTTGGCAACCATTAAAAATAATGGTGCAACAATTAACCCTCCTACAATTGCTGTGATAATCGCTGCAACAGCAATGATCATATTTTCTCTGAAAACCATTTTGCGGATTTGCCTCATGGATGCACCCATCATCATAAAAGTACCTAATGTTTTTGTTTTCTTTTTCAAAAAAGCGAACAACGAATAGATGATAAAGATAAAGGAAAAAACGTAAATAAAGAAGCTGGCTAGCACCATTGTTGTTCCTAAGGTACTTGTTGTATCCAATTCCGCCATCATTGGATGAAAAGCTGTAATTGAAAATAGGAAAAAGACTACTATTGAAAACACACTGCTTAAAAAGTAGGAAATGTATGTCGACTTATCCCTCAAAATATTTTGAACTACAATATGATTAAAATTCATGCTGGCCACCACCTAAAAACGTGAGTGTGTCCATAATTTCTTGGTAAAATTGCTGTTTGTTTTTGCCACGGTGTATCTCATTATAGAGAATTCCGTCTTGTATGAAGATGACACGCTCCGCAAAACTTGCAACGTATGCATCATGTGTCACCATTAAAATGGATGTATTAAAGGTTTTGTTGATCGATTCAAATAAAGTCATCACACCATTTACAGATTTAGAATCCAAGTTTCCTGTCGGTTCATCCGCTAATAATAATTTAGGGTTATGAATAACGGCCCTCGCAATCGCCACCCGTTGTTTCTGACCGCCAGAAATTTCAAACGTTCTTTTTTTCAATAAAGCCTCAATTCCTAAAAAGTCTACCGTTCTCTCTAATCTTTGTTTCATTTCTTTCTCCGATACAGAATCAAGTGTTAAAGGAAGCAAAATATTCTCCTCTACTGTCAAGGTGTGGACAAGGTTAAAATCTTGAAAGACAAAGCCTAATTCTGAACGTCGAAACTTTGCTAATTCATCATCATTTAATCCATACGGATCTTTTGAATTGATGATGATTGAACCATTTGAAGGGCGATCGATAGTGGAAATACAATTAAGGAAGGTTGTCTTTCCGCTGCCGGATGGACCCATTACCGCAACAAATTCATTCTCTCCTAAATGAAAATCGATGCCTTTTAATGCCTTATATGTGATTTCACCCGTATATTCTTTTTGTAGTTGCTTTACTTGTAAAATTGTATGTGACATTACGGTTTCACTCCTTTTTGATACATTTAGTATAAACAAACCGTTCTCTCCATAAAATCTTTGAACATGACAGCAATCTGACAAATTTGTCATATAAAAAACGGCCACCTTATTAGTAGCCGTCTTTACTTCCGGAAAAATCAATCATAAAGGTCGTTTCATTATGAGCAGAGGTTAACGTGTATGGATGGTGCAGCGTAGAAAGTATTTTTTTGACTAAATAGAGTCCGATACCAGTCGCTTCACCTTGGATGCGTCCCTTTGTTCCGGTGTAAAACAATTCAAATACACGGTTAATTTCACTTTCTGGTATCGTCTCGCCTTTGTTCTTGATCCATAACTGACCGTTTTCAAAATGAATGTGAACGAAGGACTTCTCTTCACCATATTTGACAGCATTGCTGAGTAGCTGGTAGATAACAACTCTGAGCCATTTACGATCAGAATAAATGATGATGTTTTCTTCGAGTGCACTTTTTGGGTATACTTCCATCTCAATAAAGTATTCTTTTAAATCGTTAACAACTTCTTGGACGACATTATTTAAGGATATCGGTTCAATCTTTAAATCAGATAGTAGTTGGGATGAACGACTATACGTTAATAGTTGATTTAGAGAGAAATTTACTTTATCGCATTCTTTTTTTACTTTTTGCCATTCTAAAAATAAATCCGGTTCTTTTAATTGATTCGTCTGTATGAGTAATTGAATCACGGAAAGCGGTGTTTTCATTTGATGAACAGTTTGGGAAATCATTAATTGCTGTTCATGTAAACGATCTTTGTGATCTTCCTCTTGTGATAGAAAAAGCGAATGAATGAACTGCATTTGATTTGCATATGCCTTTTCAACCGGAGATTGGGGAAGGTGAATCAATAAATCATTTGCCTCGAATCCATTACCATTCAAATGTGCATACATTTTTTTGCGTCTTATATATCGAATTAACAGAAGAATGGCTAATAAAATGATCGATAGAAAGATAAAGTATGCATAATGATTGCTCAAGTCATCTAGTCGGTGAATAATAATTGGTAAGCAAATCATCGTTAGAATGTACAGGATGATAAAACTTATATGATCACGAAAAAAAAGCTTCATAAGCCATTCTCCGTTACTTGATAGCCAATTCCTCGAATGGTTGTGATGGATAGCGATGAATGAATAGCTTCTAACTTTTTGCGTAAACGTACAATATTCACTGTTAGTGTGTTTTCTTCAACGAATGTATCATCATCCCAAATTGCTGAAAGTAGTTGTTGTCTCGTCACAACATTCGGGGATGCTTCAAAAAGCACAGAACATAACTGAAGTTCTTTTATAGTCAATATCGTCTCATGTTCGGGTGTGCATAATCGAATCGTCTCTAAATTTAATGTTGTATTTCCGACTTTCAAAATTCGGGTTTGCAAATCCTCTGCATATTCGCCGTAGACCCGACGTATTTGTCCATTTATTTTTGCTAAGACTACATCCATTAAAAAAGGTTTTGTGATGAAGTCATCTGCTCCATTTTCAATACCATATACTTGATCTAATTCACTCATACGGGCAGAAAGTATCGTAATGGGGCAATTTGAGACTTGCCTAATTTTTCGTGACCAATAATAGCCATCAAAGGCGGGAAGATTAATATCCATTATGACGAGATGTGGTTGGAATTCTTGAAAAATATCAAGTACCCTTTCAAAATCCTCTACAATATAGCAAATATAATTATATTTTTCAAAATGGTTCTTTAATGTATTCGCAATATTCTTTTCATCTTCAACGATTAGTAGTTTATACATTGCAGCCTCCTTTGTTTCAGTGACGAACTTCTATTTTTGATCCGCTATTTCAATAGAAAAATTTGCGCAAACGGACCATTTAACTGGAAATTCATTTTTCATAAGTTAATGAAGAATACTTAAAGTATAGGCGAAATATATAGTATAACCAAAACAAAAAAACAAAGGGGCTGTCCAATAAGTCCCTAAAATAGAACAGGTGG
>NZ_JBHTLT010000089.1:0-7066 GCF_042679045.1 Sporosarcina contaminans
CTGGAACGGAAAGCGACGGTTGTCAGGGGTTCCCCATTTATTCTCCAACCAGAAAGGGACTATCACAGAAAATCAGTTTTCACTGACTTTCTGGACAGCCCCCTAACATCACTTCTACACAATATTACGTTTTATGGTCTTCAAATTAGAATAACTTTTTTAGCATTATTGCCCTCTTTTATACTGTGTTTCTTTCCACGCATTTTGCTCATTCGGCACTCTGCTTTTATCTTCAAAAACATTTTCGGTTTTTTGGTCTTGCACTTTTAATTGTTCTTGTTCTTTTCGCAATTGTTCAGGTGTTTTTTCTTTATCCATGCTGAACGCCTCCTTATTGAAAGGTAGTATATGCGAAAAGCGGTCAATCATTCATATACATGGAAAGTCATTAATTCGTGAATCATTTTTTTCACTTGGTCTTCGTCGGGTGGCGTTTCGCTGGTCCAATCTATCGTGCCGTCTGGCATATAGTCACCTGTGTATCGTTGGTTTTTGTAGAAGAATGAAAATGTCCAGCCGGGCAAATTGCCACCCGCGTACATTGGCTTGTAGCTATAGTGCTGTAACATTGGTAGGTCTCCTTTCATATGACTGCGCCCGTCCGCATAAAGTGAACAAAAGATGCGAAAGGGTGCTATTTTGTTTGCCAATCAATTGAAACAGGCGATTGAAGAGGAATACAAAGCCTATTACTTTTACCGATCTATGTACGAGCAAACACAAGATCCGCTATGGCGAGATTTCATCCAGCATATCTATGAAGATGAAAAAAGCCATTATGAAATGTTTCAACAACTCTATTATATGATGACTGGGACATTTGTTCAAAACCCTAAGAAGCCTGTGCCTTGCTACAATTTTAAAGAATGCGTGAAACAATCGTTAATTGATGAGTTGGAAGCGGTGGAAATGTATAAGGAAATGTTGCTGACGATTCCATTTCAGCAAGCATACAATCCTTTATTCATCGCGATGCACGATGAAATGGAGCATGCGATTCGGATGTCTACAATTTACAATGGCCTTTAAAGAAAAAACACGAGAGCAGCTCAGCCGTTGTCCTCGTGTTTTTCTGTATGAACAAATTGTTGCAAATATAAAGGAGCCTCGAGCATCCTCGGACCGTACCAAAACATTTCTCCATCAATTAAGAGCGGTTTTGTTTCAGGCAACATCCTCTTAAATTCCTCGAAATGCTTTTCTTTGAATGGGTATGGCTCAGTCGCTAAAAGGACATAATCTAATTTTGCTGCTGCAAAATCCTCTTCTGTTATGACTGGGTAGCGTCCTTCTTTCTGAATGAATGGATTGATCAATCCGATTTCATGTAAGACAGATTGAATATACGTATCGCGCCCAACTGCCATATACGGCTTTTTCCAAATGATATAAGCAGCTCGTTCGCCTTCCATTGAAGGAAGTGCGGAAAAACGATCTCGTATAGCAGTGCTTAACTGTTTGGCTTCTTCCTTCCTGTCCGTAAGCTCGCCCATATCCACAATCATGCGATGGGCTTCTTCGATGGACTGGACTTCAGCTACATAAACAGGATAATGCTCTTGTAATTCCGTGACAATCGCTTCGGTATTTTCTTCTTTTTCAACGATAATCAAGTCAGGCTTCACATCATGGATTTTATCGATTTTAATATCTTTTGTCCCGGCGACTGCGGGAATCTCTTTTACTTCCTCTTTAGGATAAATGCAAAACCTTGTCCGTCCGACAAGCTCTTCCTTCAAATTCAGAGAAAACAACGTATCTGTGATGCCGGGGCAGAGCGAGACAATCCGTTTAGGTGGATAATTGTAAGTGATTGTCCTTCCGACTCGGTCTGTCACTGTTTTTTGCAAGTAAATCACTTCTTTCATTGAACACAAATTATGGATTGACTACATTTTCAAAATAGGAAGCAACCTCTTTCGCTATTTTTTCAGGTTCCTTCAAAGAGAGCGGTTCCCCGTGCAAATAATTAAATACATTCATATCGCTCGTGTCCAACATGCCGATTGTCATTCGCGGAATAAGGCGTACGTGTATCCGTTCTCCAGGCTTTTTTTCGAGAGGGATAAATAAGCCCAAATTGAAACTTTCAACGCCATTTTTTAGGAAGTACGCAAAGAAGCGCTGCATATCATGCGCAAAATCATTCAGGTGGGCTTCTGTTAAATCGGCAAATGAATGCGCATCAAACACGCCGATAAAATCATAATGGCTTTTTGGCGCAAAAGCGTGCAAATAGCTAATAGAGCCGCTTCGGCCGATCCATCTTTCATCTTTTTCTTGTTCTATGCGGACAATTTCTTCAAAAAAGTTTATTCCTGTATTGTCATGGAGAATTTGTGCGTTATGTGCGATGGTAGCTTGATAATTCGTCGGATGTTCCGATAGGAGCACATGAATATGCGGATGGAGAATACTGCCCCCTGATGGCGGCAAGTAATTCCAGTTTATCGAAGCATAGGACGATTTTTGATCAAATTCAACAACCTTATCAATATATTGATGTGCAGCATGAAACGCATCGCGTATCCTTTTCGGTGTAAATTCATCTAATTTTACGAAGTGGTGATCCGTCATGCGGACGACTGCATTATGTTTGCTGTATGGAAATAAATTTGGGAATGCAACCGCTTCTCCTACTAAAATTCTTCCACCTTCAACTAATTCATCCGAAAAGCGAGGTGTTTTGCTAAACACATTTTCTTTACAAAACGGACATTTATCGCCTGAAGTTTCTTCGGCCATCTTACTGTAATCAGAAGGGACGAATGGTGCTCCTGGATCAAAAATGATGCGAGAACTTTCACCGGTGAGCGGGTCATATCGAACCTCAGTTTTTCTGTCAATTAGCTTGCCGTCTTGCATCGGATCATGGAACGTAAAAAATTCTTCTTCCTTTCGAAATGAAATGGACATGACAATCCTCCTCTTTTGATAAATTGGGATGAATAATTTAAGGCTTCAATAATGTAAAAACCGTAGCTTTGCCATTCTCTACTTTGACAGTGCCCTCAGCGCCATTTATTAGCGTAATTTGCGGCGGTACATGACCGATATCCGCGTCATAAACAATTGGAAGCCCCGTCAGTTCCTTCAGTCTTTCCATAGAATCGATGACAGTGAAATCTTCCGTCATTTGACCGGCAGGAGAACGGCCGAAAATGATTCCAGAGGCGTTGTCAAACCAGCCTGCGTAAAATAGCTGAACTACGCTGCGATGAAAGTCTGTTGCATTCAGTTCGCAGTTTTCCAAATACCATAGAATCGGCTCTCCGTTTAAAAACTGTTGCTGAAATGAACGGACATCGCCATATGGTGTTCCGGCTAAATGACGGATCGTATCCAGACAACCGCCTAAAAATCTTCCTGTCATTTCAGCAGAACGACCGCCGATCACTTTCCATTCAGTAATTGTATCGAAATGGAATACGTACGGATCTGGTTTAGCATCATGTTGCCATTTGGATTGATAGTTAGCTGAGGATTCCTGCTCGAACCCCATTCCTTCCGATGCACGAAGGAAGTCGATAAACTTGGATGTAACCGGGTCCCATTCATCGCTTCTTAAGTCAACTAAGTTTGTTCCGTGAGCTGTTGCGATTCCAGTCATAATTGTCAATGCGAAAAGGAAAGTGCTTGTGTCCGAGTAGCCAAGCATCCATTTTGGTTCGATCGCATCCCAATCGATGAGGGGCAATACTTCCGATAGAATTTCGCCGCCCCAAGGGGGAATGATCGCTTGGATTGCAGGGTCTTTGAACATTGCCATTAATTCTTTCGCTCGAACTTCTTTTGGCGCTGAAGCAGCTTTTTGCTGAGTCCATACCGTATCGCCTATACGCACATTGTATCCTCTGCGTTCCAATTGTTTTTTTGCCTGATTGATGAGCTCATGCAGTTCAGGTTCAACGCCGGAAGATGGGGCTGTCACACCAATCGTTTGCCCGGTTTGTAAGGGTAGTGGATAACGGATCAATGGAATAACCTCCTAACCAATCACGTCTGAGCGTGATTGCATTTGAATTTTTTGGCCACGCTTAAACATAAACCGCTGAAAATTAGGTACATCCCCTACAGACTTTGAGCCAATAGGGGGTGTTTGCAAAATTAGGTGTTACCCTCAGGCGGCGTTGGCATTGCCTATGTTTCATTGTTCGGAAGAAGTTAAATCATAACCGATTGAACAATAACATAGTTGAGTAAACTGAGACAGTAAATTTGAAGAGTTTTAGCCGAACGAAGATAAGTAAATATGTTACGATAGTTGTAGAGTAGTTTACCAATAATTTGAGCAATTGTCATTAACAAAATAGGCAGAATGATGAACGATTATGATGTTGCTGGAAATGGCATTCATCTATTGAAGGTAGATTTATGGAAGATCGCTTTTTTTGTATAACGAATAGAGGAGGAAAAGTGATGCTGAAACATAAAAAAAGTGTTTCTTTTCTGTATCGTTGTTTCAGCACTTTCAATATATTCCATAAACAGAATATGGGTACGGCTGGCAATCGAGTGGGTGTCTATTCATGGTGATCGAACATTGTCAACCGGCTTCTCTCTTCTGTCTCCCCATAATATGAAATTTGTTTTTTGGGATTTCGGAAATGTATTGATCAGTACTCTTATCTTATACGGCTGTACGATTGTTTTAATGAAAATGTGGAAACATAAAAAATCGAATAGGGGAATGTGATCATGTTCAAGAGTGTTACGTTGTATACGAATAAGCTGAAATCATTGAAACGTTTTTATATGAATTTACTGGAGTGGGATTTGGTCGAAGCCGATAACGACCGATTTACAGTGAAAGTCGGCAGTTCACAGCTATCCTTTGTTGAAAGCGAGCGGCCTTACTTTTATCATTTTGCAATCAATATACCCGGCAATCAATTTTCGATGATGAAATATTGGCTAAAAGACCGTGTGACGCTAAATCGGGAAGAAGGAAGAGATGAAGTTTACTTTCAAAGCTTTGATGCTGATTCAATGTATTTTGAAGATCCAGCAGGGAATATCGTTGAGTTGATCGGAAGGAGAAAACGAGATTTATTCGGAGATTTAACGAAAGAGTCATTTATCGATATAAGTGAAGTAGGAGTTGCAACACCTTACGTTACAGAAGTCGGTGAACTGCTTCAGGACAACGGCATCCCGCTGCGCAATGGAACTGAAGTGAATCCGGATGAATTGAATTTCTTAGGAAAGGATGACAAATTCGTCGTATTAGTTCCGCTTCATCGTCGCTGGTATTTTTCCAAAAAACAATCTGAAGTAGCTCCGCTTGAATTTACCGTTAACGAAAAGACATTCAAGATTGATGTCGAAGGGAAAATAGAGACTATAGAAGAAAATTAATGATTAGAAGTTAATGATTGTGTACCATATCTTTTTTCGGATGAAGGATGTTCTGTTATAATTGGAGCGGAATGAATCGGAAAAAAGGTGAAACGATTGAACTTTATATGGACAATAGTTTTTATGGCTGTCATTGGCGCAGTAATCGGCGGTTTTACGAACCATCTTGCGATTAAAATGCTTTTTCGGCCGCATGAAGCGAAGTATATCGGCAAATGGCGGCTTCCATTCACACCAGGGTTAATTCCTAAACGGCGGGATGAATTGGCAGTTCAGTTAGGGCGAACAGTGACGAATTATTTACTGACGCCTGAAACTTTCCGTAAAAAATTATTAACGCCTCAGATGGAAAAAAAAGCCGAGCAATTTATTCAAGAGAAGATTGAACAATATGTTTTTCAATCTGATCGTACGTTGAATGATTGGATTAGCCTGTCGGGAGCTGCTAATTTTGCTGAACAAGCGGAAGGGAAAGTTCTGTCTGTCATTGACAGCCGTTTGAATAACATGCGGGCAAAATTGACAACAGGTACAGTGGCGGAAGTTGTGCCGGAGAAATGGCAAGAACAGGCCGCGGAGCAAATACCGAAAATTACTGTTTATATGCTTGATCGTGCAAATCAGTATGTCAATTCGTTTGAAGGAAAAGTGATGTTTCAAAAATTGATTAATGATTTCCTGGAATCGAAAGGAACATTTGGTGGCGTGTTGAACATGTTCTTTGGGGATTCCAATTCCCTCGTTGAAAAAGTGCAACGCGAGGCAACGAAGTTCATTGAAGCACCGGGCACGAATCATTTGCTACGCACGATGATCGACAAGGAATTTAATAAGCTTAAAAATCGACCTGTCGATGAATTGTTGTCAGGGTTTGATTGGGATGGCGCATTTAACGCAGTTAAAGCATACGTTAAGAGAGAATTGGCTTTTTCTGACCGTTTTGATAAGACGATTCAAGATTATTTTCCGAACGGTGCTCAATGGACTGCTGAGAAAATCACGCCTAAATTGACGAGTTTCGCGTTTGATCAAGCGGAAAAGCAATTGGAAATCTCTCTAAGTAAGTTGAAGCTTGATGAAATCGTTAAAGAGCAGGTTGATTCATTTCCGGTGGCGGTGCTTGAAGATCTTGTATTAGGAATTTCAAGGCGCGAATTTAAGATGATTACGGTTTTAGGCGCTTTGTTAGGCGGCTTAATCGGAATCGTGCAAGGCGTAATTGTCTTGCTGACAAATTTATAGGGGGAACAGTAAATGACTGTTAATATTTATGATGACTTAAACAAATTAGAAGCGTCTCTACGTCAAACGAATGAGTTTGGAGAAGTACAAAAAGCGATCGAGGACGTTAAAGCAGATGAGGCGGCGTTGTCTCTTTTCACGAATTTCCGCAAAATCCAATTGAACTTGCAAGAAAAACAGATGGCTGGAGAGGAAATCTCACAAGAAGAGCTTGAATACGCACAAAAAACAGCCCAGTTAGCGCAGCAAAATGAAAAGATTATGGGCATGTTGCAAGCAGAGATGCAATTGAGCGGTTTAATTGAAGAAGTGAATCGTGTTCTCATGAAACCAGTACAACAATTATATGAATCAATGGTAGAGTAGGGGCTGTCCAGAAAGTCAGTGAAAACTGATTTTCTGTGATAGTCCCTTTCTGGTTGGAGAATAAATGGGGAACCCCTGACAACCGTCGCTTTCCGTTCCA
>NZ_JBHTLT010000090.1:0-7602 GCF_042679045.1 Sporosarcina contaminans
TAGTCGCCATTAAAAAAACACCTCCGAATTGATTTCATAAGGTTCAATACCCTATTTTCAACGAAAGGTGTTTTTATTTGTCTCATTTTCTTAGGTCAGTTCCCTAAAGGAATTGACAGGTTTTTCTTATACATACGTATTGCCGAATTGTGTCCGCAATAGCCAAGAATGAAGAAAGTATTCTCCAACAGCAAGAATCGCCCCCGTTAGGAACGCTTCTCCTAATGAATTTGTATACCCAAACAGGTGCAAACCTGCCCAAAGCACTACAAAGCCTAATAATAGGTCGCCGATCGTCGCGGCCATATTGCCGATTCTCGGCATAATCATCATATCACCTATATAAGAAATGATTAATAAGGCGATCCCTATTATAGTTGTATGCCAAAAAGCGACGCCATAAAATGCAGTTAATACAATCCAAAGAACAGCAAATGTTAAGACTGCTTTCATCAAAATTGCTTTCCCATGATCTACATGAGCATCTTCGTTCATGTTGTTCTCCTCCATTTTTATACTTACAGTGCCCTAAAACTTCAGTTCTATGTACAATGCCAATAGTCGATTATAATGAAAAGGATTACAGGAGGTTTTTGGTATGTATATGACAATTGAAGAAACAGCAGAATATTTAGGAATGCCTGTAGAACAGGTGAGAAAATATGTGTGGGAAGGTCGTATCCGATCAGTGCATGACGGCGAGCAATTTGTCATCAATCGAAGCCAATTCGATACTTATTTTAAACAACTCGAAACGTTAAAAAAACAAATGGAAGAATATTTAAATGAACCGCTCCCGCCTGATCGGGATATTAAAGATGAAGACTGAATCAATTGGCGTAATTCCCTAAAATAAAGATAATATTGTGGACAACAAGTAGGATTAAAAAAAGCCTTTGCGGGTAAACTGAAAGCAATAATATCCCGTAGGCAAAAAGACACAATTTTTTTATTCAATTCGACATAGATTCCCAATAAATAGATCCTAACTGTAAGACCTTTGAACACTTTCATGAAGCAGTTTATTCACGCTTTATAAAAAAATAAAGCACATTATTGTATTCGTTATTGCACGATTACTCCTTTTGCTTTCCCGCTGCATGATTGGTATAGTAGATAGTCGTTTCAAAAATCCATTTTTCATAGGGGGAAACATGCGAAAAATATCAAATGTATTTTATATAACAATCGGCCTGATTATATTGGCGGTCGGATTTGGGGTTGCCGATTCAGATCGCTTTGAAACCGTCACAACAGCCATCAAATCATTCGTCTCATCCACATTCGGATGGTATTATATGCTTCTGCTATCTTTCTTGCTTGTATTGAGCATTTTCTTCATTTTCAGCCCATACGGCAAGATTCGTTTAGGAAAAGATTCTGACCGTCCGTCGTTTTCAACGATTACTTGGATTGCCATGCTCTTTTCTGCCGGAATGGGAATTGGTCTAGTCTTTTATGGGGCTGCTGAACCGCTATCTCACTACGCGATCAATCCCGCAACAGAAGAACCTAATACAGATGCCGCTTTTAAAGAAGCGATGCGGTATTCCTTTTTCCATTGGGGCTTTCATGTATGGGCCATGTACGGTATTGTCGCTTTGTCGCTTGCGTATTTCCAATTCCGTAAAGGAGAACCGGGGTTAATTTCAGCAACATTGAAGCCGATTTTCGGTAAAAAAATGAAGGGGCCTTGGGGCGTCCTCATCGATGTACTTGCCGTTTTTGCAACAGCTTTTGGCGTTGCCACTTCTCTCGGCTTCGGTGCTGTTCAAATTAACGCAGGGCTGAATTATCTTTTCGGCTTTACAATTGGCTTCACTACACAACTGATTATCATCGCTGTTGTGACTGTTCTGTTCATCATGTCTGCATGGTCGGGGCTCAGTAAAGGAATCAAATATTTATCAAACGCAAACTTAATACTCGCGCTTGCATTATTAGGGTTTGTCTTGATCCTTGGTCCAACATTGCTCATTTTTAATATTTTTACTGACTCTCTTGGCGGCTATCTATCCAATTTAGTATCAATGAGTTTCCGTACAGCTCCTTTAAATGCTTCGCATCGCGAGTGGATGGATACGTGGACGATTTTCTATTGGGCTTGGTGGATTTCATGGGCGCCATTCGTCAGTATGTTCATTGCTCGCGTTTCGAAGGGCAGAACAATTCGGGAATTTATGGCCGTTGTCATGTTAGCACCAACTCTTTTAAGTGCCATCTGGTTTTCCGCATTCGGAACGACTGCCATTAACGCTCAAAAAGAAGGACTTGCGGACTTAGCAAAAGCATCTACCGAATTGACGATCTTTGAGATGTTCCATACAATGCCAATATCATTTATCGTTTCTCTTTTCGCAGTTCTGTTAATTGCATGCTTTTTCATAACATCCGCAGACTCGGCGACATTTGTATTAGGCATGCAGTCAACGTATGGTTCATTGACACCATCAAATAGCGTAAAAATCACATGGGGTGTCATCCAATCAGCCATTGCAGTCATCTTGCTGTCTGTGAATGGACTAACAGCATTGCAAAATACGATCATTATTGCTGCTTTGCCATTCTCTTTCATCATGTTGCTCATGATCATTTCTTTGATCAAAGCATTGCAAGGCGAAAGGCCAAAGAAAAAAGCATAAGAGACAATTGAACTCATGTAAAAAGGAGGACGGGGTACTATCCCCTCCTCCTTTTGATTAATTTGTCACCATCACCACTTCTTGCTGGCGAATGATATGAAGCAAATCAGCAACCATTGCGCTGCCTGTAGGATACATGCCGGCGCCAGGACCGACTAAAGTCAGCTGTCCAAGATATTCTGTTTCTATAATGATTGCATTGTCGACACCGTCTATACTGAAAAGCGGATGATTCGCTCCAATTAAGACAGGTCCTACCGTACCTAACAGCTTGTCGTTGTCATCTATCCATATATCTGCAACGTGACGATATCGAAGATCGCCTTTTGAAGCATCTATCACATCAATTGGTTGAATATGCTCGATCCCTACCACCGGGACGTCTTCCCAATCTGGTTGTTGACCGAAAGATAGAGAGCTTAGGATCATCAGCTTACGGAATGCATCTGTGCCGTCCACATCATCGGATGGATCCGCTTCCGCAAAGCCGTTTTTCTGAGCATCCAATAGCGCTTTTTTAAATGGCGATCCCTCTTCACGCATTTTCGTCAAAATGAAATTCGAAGTACCATTTAAGATTCCTTGAATCCGTTTTATGCGGTCACCGGCCAATAGATTGCTAACCGTCCGAATGACCGGGACACCGCCTGCCGTTGTCGCTTCAAAACCAACTTGCACATTACGGAACTCTGCATGTTTCAATAGAGCTGGACCGTGTTTAGCAAACATTTTTTTATTGGCCGTTATAATATGGCAGCCTTTTTCTATCGCATCTGATAAATATGTGTAAGCAGGCTCTTCCCCGACAATTGCTTCGAACACAACGTCTATTTCCGGATCGTCTAAGATATCTCGAATATTATCGGTAATTTTCACACCACTAATCGGCTTGCGTTTTTTCGTCTTATCTTTCACAAGGATGGTGACGACATCAACCGTGAAACCTGTATTTTCTCTTATTTCTTCACGCTTCTCTTGTAAAATTCTATACACACCTTCACCGACAGTGCCAAAACCTAAGATCGCTGCTTTGAATGACGGCATTCCATCCACCTCCTTTCAAAAGCGCAGGGGCATTTACTTTAGTTCACTATGTTGCAATTCTAAACAAGATGCTATTGCATCATAAGCGAAGCATTGGAATGTCCCCTGCAACTACTTATGAACCTATTGAACTGTAACCGGCGCTGCTTTTTCAATCGCTTGTTGCAAGTCTGCAATGATATCTTCAGGCGACTCGAGACCGACAGACAAGCGAATCAGCTCTTCGGTTACACCGGAGTTTTCCAAGTCTTCAGCAGACAATTGCTGATGTGTAGTGGATGCAGGGTGAATGATCAATGACTTGGCATCACCGACGTTGGCGACATGCGACCAAATCTCGATATTGTCAATTACCTTACGCCCCGCTTCACGTCCACCTTTAATGCCGAAAACAATAATGGAACCGAAGCCGTTTTTCAAATACTTCTTAGCATGCTCATGTGAAGGGTGGTCTTCCAAACCTGTGTAAGTTACCCACTCAACAGATGGATGGGACTGTAGGAAAGCGGCAACTTTCTGAGCATTTTCATTATGTCTCACTACTCGGAGATGAAGTGTCTCCAAACCTTGGAGGAAATTGAACGCGCTATCTGGGTCCAAGCAAGGACCAAAATCACGCAATAATTGGACGCGAAGCTTCGTGGCAAATGCAGCTGTCGCCGTGTCGACGCCATAGCGAAGACCATGATATGTTTCGTCCGGCTCTGTAAACAAAGGGAATTTACCTTTCGTCCAATCAAATTTGCCCGCATCGACTACGATGCCGCCAATTGTCGTGCCGTGACCGCCAATCCATTTTGTGGCGGAATGGATCACTACATCGGCCCCGAATTCAATCGGATTGCAGCCATAAGGTGAAGCAAAAGTATTATCAATGAGCAACGGTATATCATGCGCATGAGCAATCTCCGCCACCGCTTCGATATCTAAAACGTGTAAGCTTGGATTTCCGATTGTTTCAGCAAATAAAGCCTTTGTCTTATCTGTAATTGCGGCTTTAAAGTTTTCAGGATTCGTAGCGTCGACGAACTTCACATTGATGCCATAGCGCGGCAGCGTCACTGCGAATAAATTATATGTTCCACCGTATAGATTGCTTGCCGCTACGATTTCATCGCCAGCGCCCGCAATGTTTAAAATCGAAAACGCGATTGCCGCCATGCCAGAAGATAGTGCGACCGCAGCTGTACCTCCTTCAAGTAGCGCAATGCGTTCTTCAAATACCGCTACAGTCGGATTCGTGATTCGAGTGTAAATATTGCCCGCTTCTTGCAGGCCAAATAAGTTTTGTGCATGTTCAGTGTCGCGGAAAACGAACGAAGTCGTCCGATGGATTGGTACGGCTCTTGATCCTGTGATTGGATCTGGCTTTTGGCCGCCATGTAGAAGAAGTGTTTCCGGTTGAAGAGAGTTGTTTGCAGTCATGTGTATTACCTCCAAAGTATTAGTGTAAGATGAAAATGCAACAAATAATGTGCAATGCGGAGGCGTTGGGGGTTTTTGGAATAAAAAAATAACCCCTTTCGCTAAGAAGAGGGTTACGCTTTCGCTTATTCCTCCCCTTATCTTTCAGACCGTTTGCACGAATCTGTAGGAAGTAGCACCTTTGCAAGTTCGTCACTTGCTGGTTGCCGGGCATCGCAGGGCCTAGTCCCTCCGCCGCTCTTGATAAGAGTATGGGTGATTCAGTTTTTCATCTTGTTGTACAGTATAGGAGGACCAATTTTAAAAGTCAAGAGATTCTTATTATTTTTCTGAAACTTATGTTGCAATTCTACTTTCAGCGAAGTTCGACAATTTATGGTATACTATCAATAGACAACTTGATAGAGATCGGTTACAACCAGTTGTTTTCCATCATGCTTTTGATTGCTTAGGACAGGCCTAAGCATTTTTTCATTTTGAAAGATGATGAGAATGAACGGTAGGAGTGATTCGATTGACTTTTTCACGTAAGGAAAAACCTGTTTCAGATTTTGTCGCTGCGCGTCATATCGACGAAGAGATTTCCTTCGTCCGCAATGACCATAGAGTAAATGGAACGATTCATAAAATACTCGAGAACTCGGTCATTGTAAAGATTTCAGAAGATGACGCCGACCGAATTGGCGTAGCTTCCAATTTAACCGTTGTTTCCCATAAGAACTACACAGTAGATTAATTATACGAAGAGGCATCTCATGTAGAGATGCCTCCAGACTGTAGACAAAGTACCTTTTCACTTTATCTACAGTCTTTTTATTTTCAGTAATAGAGAAGGAATCTACAGCTCGGCTTGAAAAACGCTTGCAGAAAAGCAACTTAGTATGCGAGCGTTTATCAACAAGCTAAAACTTATCCAATGGCGAATCCATTTATTCCTTTGAGCCAAGAGGGTTCAGGTGCAGTGAAATTGTGAACTCCTTAAATTTCTTCCGCTATCGCTCCAGTCAGGCATTTGCCGTTGAGGGTTTCCATAATTTTTCTCTGCAACAAGTTTCACTCTTGGTCTTTTTATCTTATTCCTGCAATTTTAACAAGTTATGATTCAAGTCAGGTTCGACTAAAATGGCCAAAGGAAAATAAGAGTATCTCTGTAAATGAACAAAATGACATTCAAATGAAACATGAACAAATAAAACAAGACGCTGAAAAAAGATTTCAAAAAGAAATTAATGAACTAAATTTAAGTTCCGGAAAATAAAAAAAGAGAGTAGCTCGTCAGAAAAGACAGCTACTCTCATATGTTTTTACCTTCTCTAATAACATAATTCCTTAAACCTCCATGCCATCACATCAACAGCCCCATTTTGCCACCTCATCCGAATCCTCATCAATGTAAATCAAATCTCCGTCCTCAACATCTCCAAACTGCAACTCCTTATGTATTTCCTTCAACAAACCACCATAAGAAATCCGCCTCTTATAAGCCAATGCCTTGTCCAAATCCTTGATCGTCTGAATATTTTCCGCCGTGATCTTATTCCCTCGGATCACGTCTGTATCTTTTTCCGGATATTTAGATACCTCAAAAATTGCATTTTAATCCGAAATCATTTGCTGCATAGAAAAGCCTCTCCTACCATCGACTTTTTTTCAAATAAACGATTGTAGTTTCGTTGAAAATAAACATATTCAATATATTTACCTTAAAACATATTGAACCTTCCCCATCCGCCAGCGTATGATGAAAACACATCAGTCTGGGGGAATTGACATGCTTATATGGATAACGATTATTTCAATCTTTGGATATCTAGTAGGTTGCTTGCATGGGTCTGTTGTCGCCCAATGGATTTCCGGGGTTAATTTGAAGGAAACAGGCGTAAAAAATGCAGGTGCATCAAATGCGATGATTGTGTTGGGAAAACGTTTTGGCGCATTAGTCGCATTGATTGATATCGGCAAAGGAATTGCTGCTGTCGTTGTTGTGAAGCTACTGACAGCACACTTAACTTTCAATGATGAGCAAAGTGCTCTCCTCTATTTTTTAGTTGGCGCTGCTGTCGTATTTGGCCATAATTTTCCGTTCTATATGAAGTTTAGTGGGGGTAAAGGAACAGCTACCGTCATTGGAGTGCTATTCGCCATCGACTGGCGATTTGGCATTGCGGGGCTTTTGTTGTTCATTGCCGTTGCGCTATTGACCGACATTCTTGTCATCGGTGTTTTTATGCTTTATATCACTTTATTCGTTTTGGCAATCTATCTTAATGGGCACTGGCCGATTATTATTGCTGTCGCTCTTCTCTGCATGGCGATCTATAAACACTTGGAAAACTTTAAACGCATTCATACAGGGACAGAACCGCGTATTAAAGCTTCATTCAAAAAGAAAGGGGCTGTCCAGAAAGTCAGTGAAAACTGATTTTCTGTGATAGTCCCTTTCTGGTTGGAGAATAAATGGGGAACCCCTGACAACCGTCGCTTTCCGTTC
>NZ_JBHTLT010000091.1:0-7795 GCF_042679045.1 Sporosarcina contaminans
TCTAGTCGCCATTAAAAAAACACCTCCGAATTGATTTCATAAGGTTCAATACCCTATTTTCAACGAAAGGTGTTTTTATTTGTCTCATTTTCTTAGGTCAGTTCCGAATAAGCAGCTGATGGTTTTTTTATTTGTAGCGAAACTGTTTCTGCAAACATTTGGGCGTGAGAGTGGAAATTAAAAGCTTAATACGTTTGCTGCAGGGCAGTAATTTTTCAGGTGCAAAGATTTGAACTATGCTGTAGCAATATCGAACGCTATGAGTGTAACATCAGCAATTGCGAAGGCATACCGAGCGGTTGTGTTGTCGTACCGAGCGTTCGCGTTGGCACATCAATCAGTTACTACGTTCGATTGATAGGTTGCAGCATTCCATCATCATTTCCAATACTATTTTCGCTTTCATACAAGTAACAACTAATAGATGAAATCATTTTAAATATTGGAAATCAAATAGATTATTTGGAAAATAAGGGTAGCGTTCCTCTCTGTTGGTATGTATGTTATAGTTAGGAGGTCTTTGAAAATACAAATGTTTATGTGAGGAGGACATGACTTGAAAATAAAGATTGGTCTTATATGGCGTATCCTTATAGCAATAGGGCTTGCAGTCGGTTTAGGTATGTTGTTTCCAAAAATACATGAAGGTTTTGCAGATTGGTTTGTTAGGCTTGCAACTACTTTTAATATGATTTTTGGCGGCTTTTTAAATTTTGTTGTGCCACTAATTATTATTGCATTCATCGCTCCGGGGATTGCCAAATTAGGTAAAGGGTCAGGGAAGCTTTTAGGCTTAGCAACAGTATTTGCCTATGCTTCTACTATTATTGCGGGAATTTTAGCGTATTTTACTGCTTCATCACTATTGCCTAACCTAATTGGAAATATTGGTGCTGCATCTGTCGAAAATGCTGGCAAAGCACCTGCCGAAGCGTTTTTTGAAATTGAGATGACGCCGATTATGGGGGTTATGTCGGCATTGCTATTAGCATTTTTATTAGGGATTGGTATGGCTTCGATCGGAAGCAAAAGTATGTTAGGTTTTTTTGAAGAATTGAATGTATTAATAGAAAAAGTCATTGCATTTATTATTATTCCTTTATTACCGTTTCATATTTTTGGGATTTTCTTAAATATGACCTACAGTGGAGAAGTGGCAAGAGTTCTTTCTGTGTTTGCGATGGTGTTCGTCATGATCATTGCGTTGCATTTCATCATGTTGGCGCTGCAATATACAGTTGCAGGTTCACTATCTGGACGAAATCCATTCGTTTTAATGAAAAAAATGATTCCAGCCTATTTGACGGCTATCGGTACTCAATCTTCTGCTGCTACAATCCCTGTCACTTTAAAACAGACGAAGGAAGCAGGGGCATCTAATCGAGTTACGGATTTTACAGTTCCTTTATTTGCAACAATCCATTTATCGGGCAGTACGATTACATTGGTGTCCTGTTCAATTGGCGTCATGCTAATGAATGGCATGACTGTTGAATTTTCATCCTACTTGCCGTTCATCTTCATGTTAGGCGTAACGATGATTGCTGCACCTGGAGTACCTGGTGGCGCAGTCATGGCTGCGGTTGGCCTGCTTAGTTCCATGTTAGGTTTCAGCGAATCAATGGTCGCACTCATGATTGCGCTTTATATGGCGCAAGACAGCTTTGGCACAGCGACAAACGTAACGGGAGATGGCGCATTAACGCTTATTGTTGACCGGTTTACATCTGAAGCAGAAAAAGTTGAAAATGTAGCTAAAGAGCAATCGGTATAATTTGAATATAAATTATAGAGAACATATGTGAACTTGGATCATTTTTATTGCATTGCGGTTGTTGAAAAAAAGCCGATGCGCTGTAATAGGTTAGTGTAAAGTTCATGGTAGATTGAGTGGTTTTTATTAATTCTATGGGGGGCCTCTCCGTTCATCGAAGGGTGCCATAATTTCTGCTAAAGGCGCAGAAATTATAGCCAATCTAACCCTTTGATTTTCGATTGCGGTGGACGATCCGATTGTTGGGTTGTCTGCCGCTATTTTATTCTAAAAAACATAGGATGATTTCTTCTGTTGTAGCTGCGTGGCGTGTTGAAATTTTTTTAGAAACGAAGTCTATAGTGTAAATGTCGCAGATTGTTTTGCAGTATACTTAATGGAGTTTCGCACCGTCATAAAGCAAAGGTCGCTAACATTCATTCTCAATCGCTTCAATTTAATTGAAAATGCGTTTAGAAATGAATGCAGCAATTAAAATCAAGTTGGATAAAGTATTGTCCAATTAAAATAGAATCATTCTAAATGATTTGCAAGGCGGCGTTTAATACGATAAGATTAGAATGATACTAAATAGAGAATGGAATAACCGTTCATCTTTAATAAAATGGAGGTAGTGGAATGGCAACTTTGGAAATTAAAGACCTTCACGTTGAGATTGAAGGTAAGGAAATATTGAAAGGTGTCAACTTAACGATAAATACAGGTGAAATTCACGCAATCATGGGGCCAAATGGTACTGGTAAGTCGACACTTGCTTCTGCAATTATGGGCCACCCTAAATACGAAGTCACTTCCGGGTCTGTTACATTGGACGGCGAAGATGTACTTGAAATGGAAGTAGACGAGCGTGCAAAAGCTGGCCTATTCTTAGCGATGCAATATCCAAGTGAAATTACAGGCGTTACAAATGCTGATTTCATGCGTTCCGCAATTAATGCCCGTCGCGAAGAAGGCGATGAAATTTCCTTAATGAAATTTATCCGTGAATTGGACAGCAAGATGGAAGTCCTTGAAATGGATCAAGATATGGCAACACGCTATTTGAATGAAGGATTCTCTGGCGGTGAAAAGAAACGCAACGAGATTCTTCAATTAATGATGCTAAAACCAAAATTTGCAGTTCTTGATGAAATTGACTCCGGTCTTGACATCGACGCATTGAAAATCGTTTCGAAAGGGATCAATGAAATGCGTGGAGAAGGTTTTGGATGCTTGATCATCACGCACTATCAACGTCTATTGAACTATATCACTCCGGATCACGTACACGTGATGATGCAAGGAAGAGTCGTTAAATCAGGCGGTGCTGAACTTGCGAAGAAACTTGAAGAAAACGGTTATGACTGGATTAAAGAAGAACTAGGGATCGAAGACGAAACAGTTGGACAAGAAGCTTAAGAAAGGGGACAAGTCATAATGACGGTTGAAATGAAAATGGCATTGACCGAACAGGACGTCCGCTCTTTTTCCGCAAAAATGAATGAAGCCGATTGGATGGCCGATTTCCGTACAGATGCGCTTTCAAAAGTGGAACAGCTTCCGATGCCAACACCAGATAAAACGAAAATCGATAAATGGAATTTCACTGATTTTCCTGCACACGCAGTAGAAAGTTCGGTATATACTTCTCTTGCAGATCTGCCTGCAGCTGCGAAAGAATTGGTTGGAGACGACCAAAAGAACATTTACGTTCAACATAACAATACGCCGGCGTTTCTTTCATTGTCTGATGAATTGAAGGCAAAAGGTGTTATTTTAACAGATATTTTCACTGCTTCACGCAAACATAGCGACCTAATGAAGAAATACTTCATGAAGGATGGCGTTAAAGTAGATGAGCATCGACTTACGGCATTGCATGGCGCACTTATGAACGGTGGAGTATTCATGTATGTGCCGAAAGACGTAGTTGTAGAGGAACCGATTCAAGTGCTGTTCTTGCATGATGATGTTGAGGCATCACTCTTCAATCATGTAATCGTTGTAGCAGATGCGAACAGCTCTGTAACTTACGTTGAAAACTACTTGTCCACAGTGGAAGAAGCTAAAGGGCAAGCGAATATCATTGCAGAAGTGTTCACTGAAGATAATGCGAAAGTTGTTTACGGTGCAGTTGACGTACTTTCAAAAGGATTTACTACTTATGTAAACCGCAGAGGCGTTACAGGACCAAACAGCCGCATCGAGTGGGCTCTTGGTTTAATGAATGACAGCGATACGATTTCCGAAAACATTACGCATTTGGTCGGCAATGGCTCTTCAAGCGACATGAAAACAGTGGTTGTCGGACGCGGAAGCCAAAAGCAGAACTTTACATCTGAAATTGTGCATTGGGGAATGGATACAGACGGCTTCATCCTCAAGCATGGTGTCATGAAAGAAAGTGCGTCCTCGATCTTCAACGGCATCGGCCGCATTGCAAAAGGCGCAACTCGTGCAAACGCGGAGCAAGAATCACGCGTACTTATGCTTAGTGAAAAAGCGCGTGGTGATGCGAACCCGATTTTATTGATCGATGAAGATGATGTAACAGCAGGCCACGCAGCTTCCGTTGGACGTGTTGATCCGCTGCAATTGTACTATTTGATGAGCCGCGGTATTTCACAACAAGAAGCAGAACGCCTCGTCATTCACGGTTTCCTTGCACCAGTTGTTAGCAAGCTTCCAATCGAAGGTGTCAAGAAACAATTGACGGAGGTTATCGAAAGGAAAGTGCGCTAATGCTCAGCAAAGAGATCCGCAAACATTTCCCGATACTTGACCAGGATGTTAACGGGCATCCGCTCGTTTATTTAGACAGTGCCGCGACTTCCCAAAAGCCGCGGCAAGTCATTGAAGCGATCAATGACTACTATACATTCGATAATGCAAACGTGCATCGCGGCGTGCATACGTTAGGAAATCGTGCAACGGATCATTATGAAGGAGCGCGCGAAAAAGTGCGCAAATTCATTAATGCAAAGTCAACGCAGGAAATCATTTTTATGCGTGGCACGACGACTGGACTCAATACGGTAGCACAAAGCTATGGCCGTGCAAATGTCGGAGAAGGCGATGAAATTGTCATCACGCATATGGAGCATCATTCGAATATTATTCCTTGGCAGCAATTGGCGAAGGAAAAAGGCGCTGTGCTGAAATATATCGATCTTGAAGAAGATGGCACGCTATCACTTGAAAAAGTTCGTGCCACTATTACGGACCGTACGAAAATCGTTTCGATCATGTATGTTTCAAATGTAATGGGTACAATGAATCCGATTAAGGAAATTACGGAAATTGCCCATGCTCATGGAGCTGTTATGGTTGTTGATGGTGCCCAAGCTGCTCCGCATTTGAAATTAGATGTCCAGAAATTGGATTGTGATTTCTTGGCTTTTTCAGGTCATAAAATGTGCGGACCGACAGGAATCGGTGTATTATACGGTAAAAAAGATTTATTGAACAACATGGAGCCAGTTGAATTCGGTGGTGAAATGATCGATTTTGTCGGCCTTTACGAGTCAACTTGGAAAGAGCTTCCTTGGAAGTTTGAAGGTGGAACACCAATTATCGCAGGCGCTATCGGTTTAGGCGCTGCCATCGATTATTTGGAAGAAATCGGACTGGAAGAGATTGAAAAACATGAGCATGAGTTGGCTGCTTATGCAATGGAAAGAATGTCAACGATTGAGGGCCTAACAATCTATGGACCTGATGCAAAAGAGCGTGCTGGGATTGTCACATTCAATTTAGGCAATGTGCATCCGCATGATGTTGCTACAGTCCTTGATATGAATGGCATTGCAGTGCGTGCAGGTCACCATTGTGCACAGCCTCTTATGAAATGGCTTGAATGCTCGGCGACAGCCCGTGCAAGTTTCTACCTCTACAACACGGAAGAGGATGTCAACCGTCTCGTAGAAGGACTCCGCATTGCAAAGGAGTATTTCGAATAATGCCTACTAACAATTTAGACCAGCTATATCGCTCTGTCATTATGGATCACTATAAGAATCCTAAAAACAAGGGTGTTTTAGAAGATAATAACATTACAATCGACATGAACAATCCAACTTGCGGAGATGTAATCCATCTTACATTGCAAGTGGAAGACGGTGTTGTGCAAGACGCGAAATTCGAAGGGGAAGGCTGTTCGATTTCAATGGCCTCCGCTTCTATGATGACGCAACTTGTGAAAAAGAAAAAGGTCGATGAAGCACTAAACTATGCACACGTCTTTTCCGACATGATGTTAGGAAAAGAAGTGGACGATTCAGTTGATTTAGGTGATATTGAAGCTCTTTCGGGAGTGGCAAAATTCCCCGCGCGTATTAAATGCGCTACATTGGCTTGGAAAGCAATGGAAAAAGGAATTGGCAACGACTCGGACGAATGATGCACCGAAAGTCAATTTGAAAAAACAGAACGGAGGAATAAAAGATGGCAAAGAAAATGCCTGAAATTGGCGATTATAAATATGGTTTCCATGACAAAGACGTATCTGTTTTCCGTTCAGAACGAGGCTTGACTCGTGAGATTGTTGAAGAAATCTCCAAAATGAAAGAAGAACCTGAGTGGATGTTGAATTACCGTTTGAAATCTCTTGAAGTATTCTACAGCAAACCAATGCCACAATGGGGCGGAGACTTAAACTCGCTTAACTTCGACGAAATTACGTACTATGTAAAGCCTTCTGAAGCAACAGAACGTTCATGGGATGAAGTGCCAGAAGAAATTAAACGCACATTCGATAAATTAGGTATCCCAGAAGCTGAACAAAAATACTTGGCAGGTGTTTCTGCACAGTATGAATCGGAAGTTGTCTACCACAATATGAAGGAAGACCTTGAAGAAATGGGAATCGTCTTCAAAGATACAGATTCCGCGCTTCGTGAAAATGAAGAGCTCTTCAAGAAATATTGGGGCACAGTCATCCCGAACACGGACAATAAATTCGCTGCATTGAACTCTGCAGTTTGGTCAGGCGGATCTTTCATCTACGTACCACCTGGTGTTAAAGTAGATACACCGCTACAAGCCTATTTCCGAATCAACTCGGAAAACATGGGGCAATTCGAACGTACACTTATCGTTGTTGACGAAGGCGCAAGTGTTCACTATGTAGAAGGATGTACAGCTCCTGTTTATACGACAAACTCACTTCACAGTGCTGTCGTTGAAATCATTATTAAAAAAGATGCTTATTGCCGCTATACAACGATTCAAAACTGGGCGAACAACGTTTACAACCTTGTAACAAAACGTGCAGTTTGTGAAGAGAATGCGACAATGGAATGGATCGACGGTAATATCGGTTCGAAGCTGACGATGAAATACCCAGCATGTATCCTTAAAGGTGAAGGTGCTCGCGGAATGACATTGTCTATCGCTTTGGCTGGTAAAGGCCAACACCAAGATGCAGGAGCTAAAATGATGCACTTGGCGCCAAATACATCATCGACAATCGTTTCAAAATCCATCTCTCAACACGGCGGTAAAGTAACATACCGTGGTATCGTTCACTTCGGACGCCGTGCTGAAGGTGCACGTGCGAATATCGAGTGCGATACGTTAATTATGGATAATCAATCTACATCCGATACAATCCCTTACAACGAAATTTTGAACGATAACATTTCTCTGGAACACGAAGCGAAAGTTTCCAAAGTTTCCGAAGAACAGCTCTTCTATTTGATGAGCCGCGGTATTCCTGAGCTTGAGGCGACAGAAATGATCGTCATGGGCTTCATCGAGCCATTCACGAAAGAATTGCCAATGGAATATGCAGTTGAAATGAACCGTTTGATCAAGTTCGAAATGGAAGGTTCAATCGGTTAATAAAGAAACCCTCACAATTGCTTGATACAGAGAAAACAGTAAATAATACGACATTTGGGGACACCATTCGCATATGAAATGGTGTCCCCGTTTTATTTTGGTTCTATAATATTTGTTGGGGTATTCACACAAATTCAACAAAAAAAAGCACGTAATCACCATTTCTTTTATACTTGAATTGTCGGAAAACAAGTAAACGAA
>NZ_JBHTLT010000092.1:0-7856 GCF_042679045.1 Sporosarcina contaminans
ATATCTCCTGTAAGTGAATAACCGACCAATCGCTGCATGTATTCGATTAAATCTTTATCGCCCAAAAATATTTGTTCCAAAAAACTTAACCATGTTGGGCATTTTGCATTTTGATCATATTCCACGCTTGCCATTTGAGTGATTTTCAGTTCACGATCATGCGGCTGCAACTTGCCCGTTTTCAAATCGAGGATGCCGTTTTCGACATTGAACAAATATTTGTGACGGTCAAATTCTTCCCTTTCGGCCGGCACCAATGGCATCAAGTCTTTAATGCTGTTCATACGGATATTACGGCGTTCACACATACGCGCCCACTTTGTTTCTGCTTCATCCTCTGATTTATAAAGGCCCCGCAGCACCTTTGCAGTAATACGCTCAATCTCTTTTTTATTGTCAATTCGCCAGCGTTTCCCGTCCCATATTAACCAACCCATGTCAGACACATATCTGATTGTATGGCCATATTCATAAGCGATCCGTTCAGCGTTTCCAAGTTCAGTTAAACGAAATTTCTTTTTCGGCTTGTCCACTTCCTCACCATTGTGGAAGTCAAAGGAAAATTCGTCATATTGCTGTTGGTCAAGAATAGTAGTAGAAGTAGCTGAAATGGCTTCTGCAATTGTTCTTTCTCCATATGTCTCATTCGTATCGCGGAAATGGATAACATCCCATTTATCACGCATAAGACCTGTTTCACGGAACATAGTATCCATGCGAATTGCGGATTTACCTGTCCAAAATGCTAAATGATTACATAAGGCTAAATCACTCGCTGAATGATCGTTATTTATCAAATTACCGTTATAGAGTGAACGGATTTCATCGCCATTTTTAGAACGGAATATTCTCTCCCACAATTCCTCATTCGAAATTTTTATTTCGTCATTTTCGAAGTCTGCAAGATTGACACGACCTTGAATATCGCTATCGTCAAAATATTGTTCAAACAGTTCGGCAAGTTCATCGGTACGTTCGTAAATCTCATTTGAGTTTTCCTTGTTACCTGTAAAAGTAAAGTAACGAGTGTGAGAATAGATTTCTAAGCCGTGTTTTGTGCTTTTTCGTCCAGTACCCAACACAGATTGTGGAAGATTACCACGAATGATGATGTGGATCCCTTTACCCGATGGTGAAAACTCTGTATATGAATCTAACGAATCGATAATTTCATTTGCGAATGCATTTGGTTTACCGTCCACAACGCAATTATCAATATCTATCCCGATATAATTGTCCTGTCGGCTGAAAATAAACCCAATGCCGTCATAATCGCCCTCTAAATAAAATTTCACGGCTGTCGCAAAAGTGGACCATGTACGGCGATTGTTAGCTTGTGCCATTTCTCCATCGACTTGATAAGGCACTTTTGTTTGTTTTCCATTTCGTGTCTCAATTCGCCATAGTATCCACTGTGGAAGGGCCTTTAACTCTGACGGGATGCTATTAAAATCATAATTTTCCTTCATGCCTGCCCTCCTATAATTCCAATCACTTTAAATCAGCTTCTTTTACGAATACGCCGTTTTTCATTGTTCCTTTACGGTCTTTGATTTCGTCATAAGCTAATGCTGTGCACGTTTCAATACTTGTTCCAATTTGCATGGAAAGGATGGTCAAGACAACTTGTACATCACCTATACCATCCTGCACCTCATCTATGTCACCTCTTGCTAATGCGGCAGCTATTTCGCCAACCTCTTCCATGAGTTTCAACATTTGCTTGTTCGGATCAGCTTCATCCAGTCCTCTCATGATCGCCCATGTTCTAATTTTCTCCGTTAATTCTTGCATCATTTCGATTCCTCCAATTCTTTCAATTTATTTCTGTAGAATTCAGCTTTTTGTAAGTCCTCAATTCCGTTCTTTTTGTCGTATCGAGTGACATATTTCAAAATGTTAATGCGATAGAAGCCACGAAGTTCTTCTTTCGGAAAATTGGCTTCTGCAAATTTGATAACATCTATATCGCCTGTATGGTAATAAGCAGGAATGATAGGGTTATCTTTGATTTTTACAGACACTGGTATTGGTTGACCGTTTTCAAAACATGGTTTGCTTTCGTATTTGCTCATCCCGTCACCTCATTCAAAAATTCTTCATTGGCACAAACATTGCAAAGAGAATAACTCCAACAGAAGCTATACATATGGACCATTCTCTTTGCGTTACATTTTTTACATTCGATATGTGTGAGTATTCTTGACTGCTCAGCTTTTTCCAAGAAGGTTGGGTATGCGCTTTTCATTGCGATGCCCTCCCTTCGCTGTTGATTCAGATTGATAGGCGTATCGTTCACCGTTCCATTCAATTACTGTTGCTTTGCCTTTTCGTTTTTTAATGACTTTGACTGTATTTTTATCGGCTTGTTCAATGAGCCAGTTCAAATCCTCGCAAATCTTATTGATGTTAACATCTTGACTACCTATATCTTTCTCAAATTCTAATAGTCCCTCGGTACGCATTTTTATTATCTGAATCCGTTCCGCATTCGTTTCAGTTGTCATGGGATTCACCTTCCAATTCGTAGATGATGACTCCCTCAACAAAATTTTGATATTTTTCCACTTTTATTTCTTTTGGACGATAACCTTGTTCAGCTAAACCGTTCATATCGTCTTGCATATTATTTGGAGGGGTCATATAGATTCTAACGATGAATTTCTCTTTCATTCCTCCCCACCTCCAAACGAAATGAAGTATTCGGCAGGGTAAAAACCTTCGATATCACCGGTTTCATACGATCCCTTTAACGCTATTGCATCCTCAGCACCGTGAACTCGGAAAGTGAATGAGTTGTGAACGTATGCGTCACCATCCCGAAACTCGCCCGGCTCCCTGCCAATCTTCGCCCACACTCTGCGTTCTTTTTCTGCCTTGATTTCTTCGGGAGTGGCGTGGCGCACTTTATCACGTTTAACTGCTAAACTACCTTCACAGGTTAAGTGGAATTCACCAACACTATCTATTTGCACTGCTATTTCATCATTAGCAAATCTCTTACCATCTAATCTAACTATCCAATCCCCAACCTTGTATTCTTCCTCGACTTCGTAACCGATGCGAAGGGCATCCACAAGTGTGAGGAGTGGCAATCCATTTAGTGGTTCCGTGTAATTCGCTTCCCACCCCATCGGTGTTCTTGCATGACTTGAAATAATACCTTCATCATGAAACTTTGTATCTCTTAGGTACTCAATAGCCGTGGCCTGCTCACTCGTCAACTTCACTTTTTCAGTCATACCAAATCTCCCATCCTTTCTTTTCTCTCGCTTGTAATTCATGATTTTGCAATCTTTCATAGCACCAAACTTTATGAAATCCCTCTCTCCGATATAGGAGATAGTACCGTGCTTTACGTTTTCGCTTTTTCACGGTTAGGCCTCCTCATGACAACCTCAAATTTCTTAATATCCTCACGCCGATCAAATGCCCGTTTGCTACGACCGATGGAATCAGTACGTTTGTAAATTGTTTTTGTCTCCATAGCTTCCGAACGCTTATATACTTCGAATCCCCTGTTAATCAAATCAGTTACACGGCGTTCGACTTCTTTCTTACAAATGCCACTTACGTTTGTATAGAAATAATTCATACATACACCCCTTTTTACCGTTTTTGGGTATAAAAAAGAGAAGTCCGCCAAAAACAGACCTCTCTATGAAATTGGAATCAATCTACTTTTAAATAGATTTCATGCCCCGAAACTTCATTTCTACCATCCTTCAAGGCTTTGGAAAGGTATCTATGATTCTTACCTAAAAACTCACTACCTTTTGCAAGGCTTCTGAATAAAAAGGGTTCGCCAGTTTCCATGTTCACAAGAATCACTTTTTTATTTGAAGTCATTAGATTATTATCGAAAGCATGGTTATTATTTTCTTTGTGGTCGCACCATTCGAGATTACTCACTTCATTGTTTAGTCGATTCCCATCAAGATGATTAATATAATCCTTACCTTCTACTAAAGGTATAAAAGTGAGAGCTATCAAACGATGAACAAGCCAAGTTTTTCCTTTCTTATTTTTATAAAGCTCGACTCTGCAAGTGTTGTCTTTACTGACTTTTTGTTTTAATACACGCTGTTTCCAGACTCGGCGACCATGCCTGGCAGAATCAGTCACCTTGCCTTCTTTTGTTCTAATTCGGCCATCTTCACAAGCTTCATAGATACCTTCGTAACCAGGTATATCCTTCCACTGCATGAATATCACCTCATTCCTTTATTTAGAAGGGAAGGTCCTCCGACCCGATATTAATAGGAGATCCCGATTGTGCAGGAGGATTAACATTTGACGGATTGTAATAACTTGATTTAGCGTACATATTTCCGTCATTACCTTTTTCGTGCTTCACACCGATCTCTAAACTTTTATTGATTAAACCGTTAGCCATTTCGTCGCAAGAAGCAAATGCATGGTTTGGCGGGAATCCTGCAGCTACACATAATGATTTTGCAATCCCTCTTGCTGTCGGATGTTCGAATGTGAAATTATTGTACAAAACTTTTGCGCCTTGTGATTCCTGCGGCACATCGGAACGGATTTCGAAGTCTACAACAAGCATGTCCTTCCCGTTCTGCGTCTTCTTAGCAACCGCATTAATGATTACTGCTTCGTACTTCCCTGGCTTTGGCAACTGGAACCCTTTTACTTCTTCTACTTCATCCATTTTGAAAAAACTCATTATTTATCTTCTCCTTCTGTTTGTTGTGTGGAGGGCAAAATCAATTCCTCCTGTTTGCATCCTATACGATCATCAAGGTGGTTTTTTGCAAAAATACTTTGATTACCCTCGAGGATAAAACCTCTTGTACCATCTGCTTTTCTAACCAACCTACCAACAACGTGAACTATGCCCATTACGTGATTGACAATTTTATCTCGAATATCCGGCACGAATTGCGTGTACTGCTGCCCGTCATCGTGAATGATATTTCGAGTGGTTTCCCAAGCTGTATAAATCACATTCGCATCGAGAGCATTGAATACTTCCACAAGCTTTAACAGGTGATTGTCATAGAGTGCATAGTCTTTCAGCTCCGGCATTCCACTTTTCGTTTTCTCACCTTTATTAACAAGCCATAACTTTTGATAATGCGTTAAGTTATCAATAAAAATGTTGTCGTATTTACTAACATTGGCTTTTGCATGAGCGTAAAACTGCAAGATACTATCATGAGCATTTTCGGGATCTATTTTCGCAATATCTACATTGGAATATCCCTCTAAGACTTGGCTTGTCCCGTCAATATCGAAAACCAATGTCTTACCTGGTAGTAA
Organism: Sporosarcina contaminans; assembly: GCF_042679045.1. NCBI lineage: Bacteria > Bacillati > Bacillota > Bacilli > Caryophanales > Caryophanaceae > Sporosarcina > Sporosarcina contaminans. Next base: position 5,284 of record NZ_JBHTLT010000092.1, read on the forward strand.
TCCTGCTACAGTCGTTTTTCCGTCACCGGGCTTTGAATAGGTAATAATTTTCGCTTTCTTACTTCGGGTAATATCCGCACCGTTTGTAACCTGCAATTCATCCACACTCCTTTTCTATTAAAATGGCACTTCGGAAGAGTCTTCATCATCACTCTTTTCATCCTGCTTAACTGATACAACTCCGCTATTATCAACTGTATAGTCGATACCTTCATGGACTTCATCGATACTTAACTGACCTTCCGGCGCTTCATCATCCGGTCTACCTTCCATGACTTCTTTTGGCGTGCCATATTGGTAAGTGAGATCGACTAAGAAATATTGACCGTATTTGTTATGCTTTTCGGTGATTTTGTGCATCATCAAATCATTGTTTTCCTTCGCTGTTTCAACAATTGCTTCTGCTTCTTCACGTGTATCTGCGTAATGTTGTTCCTTTTGGTTTAGTAGCTTTTTCATTTGATTTCCTCCTATTATCGAATCCGTAAGGACTCCCCTTGTGATATTTCTACACCGGCAATTTCAACACCATTTTTCAATTGCTCCATAATTGCTTTTCTGTTTATTACTGGATCGACTTTAATGAAATATTCTTTCGGGATTAACTTGTCGTCCACAAGTTTTAGTGACGGTGGATTCTTCTGAATGGTGAAAGTGAATTTCTCTCCCTGAATCTTCTGCTCTCCTGTGGAGGACATAGCAGCATGCATAGCTTCTTTCATGCGCTTGATTTTCGATTCCATTGATTTGCGTCGATCAGATAAACGCTTTTCTTCTGCTTTCAATCCTTCGATGTCGGATTCAACATTTTTCATAACCATTGCATAGCCTTCGAGTTTTTCCGACAGCTCCATCTTGTTTTGAGCAAGTGCTTCAGCAAATACATCTTCATCCACACCTTCTTCTATTAGAGATTGGATAAGCTTGAAACTATCGGCAATTTCATAGATAGTAGCCATTATTTAACCTCCACTTCTGTTTGTGGATGACGATCAAAGTAACCTTCTAAGAAAGCCTTAACCTCTTCGATCGTGTCGATGATGCCTAATACACGCTGTTGTTTAAGCTTGTATTCTTTTTGATAGTCTATTAACGAAAGTTCGCGAAAAGGCGCATCGGGATTACTTTCCATAGCTTGAATCGCAATGTTGGTTAAATTACGATTCTCTTCTGCTAATACGCCTTCAAGGTGATCGATCAGTTTGTTTGCTTCAACATCTGATTTTAAATTCATGTATATTTCCTCCTGTAATGTGATATAGTGTTGTAAATAGTCTTTTGTTCAAGCGCCTCATTGCAGTGGGGCGTTTTTTAGATTCCTTCCACACATAGGGCAGAAGTTGATATAGCGTTCCATAAGAAATCCGTTATTGCGGAACATTACTTGTCCATATTTAGATAAATCTTTTGAATGAACGCCTATGAAGTACCGTTTACTCTTATTTCTTTTGCGATAGACTTTAAGCACGTTGCGTCTGATTGTTGGAATGTTATGCCTAAGATTAAACTCTTCAACATCTAACGCCTTTCTACGCCCTTTTTCATCTGGCGTACAATATTTACACATCCTTCTCACCTCCCTTCAAAGTCTCACAGCAATTACACATCGCTCTGGTTTCTTACGTTTGGCATACTTACGTTCCCAAGTAGGAGAAGCATAGTATTGAATTGTGGAAGGTTTTACTCCAAGTACAGCAGCGCATTTTTCCTTAGTGCCGGAACAGATAATTTCTTCACCTTTGTAAATGGTGTATTCAACCATGCATTACACCCCTTTGAGTAAATGAGGATGTTCGTAGATGTTGCCGACTACAACCATATCCTCCACGTCAGACTTGCCGTTTTCGTCAACGCAAGGAAAGAGTTCAAAACCATTCCATTCAAAGACGATACCTGTAATGGCTACCTTCGCCGTTTCATCAATAAAATTAGGATGAGAAACTACTTCGCGAATAACGGTTCTTTTACTTACTACGAAACATCGGACTTGCCCGTCTACATCCAACTGGGTAATATCCTTCTCGTAGATTTCTATTCCAGACTTGTCATGTAAGCCGGTGAATTGGCTGATTGATTCAAGATGTACTTCCACCCATCCCTGTTCGGCAAAAATAAATGCTTCATGCTTCCGACCAAACTCTTTTGCATATTCATCTGTGAATTCGGTGACATGATATCCTGTGCCGTACACCCATCGGTTAGTCTCTATGGCACGACCACGAAGTTTAATCACCCTGTTCATCCTCTTCCTCCTCCCTTTCTTCCTGCCTGCGTTCCCATTCCAAATACTCTCTCGATGGATAGCCTGTCAGCATTATTTGCTCAATGTGTGGATGGTCCATGTTATTCTTCCTGCAATCTCTTACTGATGTATTCAAACTGTTCTGGAATGGTAGTTTCTAATTGAGCGATTTCAGCAGGGCTAACAAACGTGGAAAACCGGATACCATCAATCGATTTCAACAGACGAAATTTAAACTGTTCATCGTCTATTTCTTCAATATCAAAATCCATAAATTCAGTAAGGAAAGCTGTATGATCCATGAGAACTTTGCCTTTACCTTCGTATTCCG
>NZ_JBHTLT010000093.1:0-10229 GCF_042679045.1 Sporosarcina contaminans
AGGTGCTCCTTTCTTTGGGATTGTAGTTCTCGCAAACTCAATTATACCAAAGGCTGGAGCCCTTTTTGCATTTAGTAACTAGATTTTACTTTCGTAATTCAGGATAATAGGCACTTCTCTTTTTCCCGAAGCTGTTTTATTATTAAGCAAAATGGAAGAAATAATCGTACCGGGGATAGAGATAGAAACAAGAGTTATAAACATCTCCCAATTAAACATGATCAGATTCCTCAGTAATTAAAGTATACAATTTTTTGGCAAAATCTCTAAATTGCTTTGTTTCTTTTAAGGATAATTTAGAATAATACTTTTCTATAACCAAGTCATCCATTTCCTCATACTTTTTAAAAAATTCCTTTCCTTTCTTGTCGATTGTCACCAAAATTTCCCTTCTATTTTGAGGATTAATACTTCTTGAGACGTAGTTTCCTTGCTCTAGTTTATTAACAAGTTGACTTACTGAACTCATTGATAGCTGTAACTGATGAGATATGTCTTGAATCCTTGCCGGTTCAATTTCATGTATAAGATGGAGTACCATAAACTGCTTTGGAGAGAGTTCAATATCTAGTAAAGAGTAATAGTTAATTACTAAATGATGATTGATTTTATCAAATAATGAAAAACCTTCTTTAATGAAGTCACCTTGGTTCAAATTATTCACCTCTTAATTGTTTGTGAAATTAAACAGTTTAATTATATAAATAGTTTATATAATTAAACTATAATACTCTGTACTTAAAGTGTCAAGAAAGGTGATGTATTTTCCAGTGTAGATATGCTGTCAGTAGGTAAATCCAAATTGTATAATCAAAATCAGAAAACTATACTTCCAAAAACTCTATTGTGTTTCATTAAATATATTTTTCTACATGATAATCCGAATTAGTGTTATATGAACATTAGTTAAATAAAATGAGTTTCCATACTAAAATCCGAATACCTAAAAAAACTGACAAAAATGACATGCTTTATTAGGTAAATTTTAGTCATACCTTTGTTATTATTGTTTAACAGGTATTTCTTTGTCTGCTTTTATGGGAAGTAAAATTAGTAAGTGAGGAGAAGATTATCCAATTTTTTGACGTACGGAGTTACGTTACAATCCATCTTTTTCAGATGTTAATGAAAATTCATAGAGAAGTAATAATAAATGTTGAAATACTTCACCATTATTGATATGATTGTTATTGATAATCATTCTCAATTAAAGGAGGGGTGTGCTAATGATCGAAGTAAAAGACATCCAAGTTGGATATGATGAGCGAATTATCATTGAAGAATTAAGTGTTCAAATACCGAAAGGAAAAATCACGACGATTATCGGTCCAAATGGATGTGGAAAATCTACGTTATTAAAAACAATGGCTCGAATTTTAAAGACGAAAAAGGGCGTTGTTTATTTAGATAAAAAAGTTTTACATGAAACAAGCTCAAAGGAAATTGCCAAAAAGATGGCGATTCTTCCACAAACAGCAGAAGCACCTGCTGGATTAACGGTAAGAGAACTTATTACTTATGGAAGATTCCCGCATCAGTCTAGATTTGGAAGATTAAAGAAAGAGGACATGGAAGCAATTGATTGGGCGATAGAAGCGACGCAATTATCGGAGTTTCAAGATCGTTCGATAGAAGCTTTATCGGGAGGACAGAGACAAAGAGTATGGATTGCGATGGCATTAGCACAGGATACGGAAGTCATTATATTAGATGAACCAACTACGTATTTAGATATGTCACATCAATTAGATGTATTGCAATTATTAGAAGATTTAAATCGAAAACATAATAAAACCATTATTATGGTATTACATGATTTGAATCATGCTTCACGGTTTTCTCATTATTTAATTGCAATGCGAGATGGCAACGTTATTACTTCTGGTAATCCAATGGAAGTGATGACTCAACAAAATTTACAAAAGATATTTCAAATAGAGCCTTTGCTGACGATTTGCCCGTTTAGTAATCACCCGATCTGTTTATCTTATGGAAAAGTCAAGGAGAGTACACAATGACTGGAATATATGATGTTACAATTGTTGGCGCTGGACCAGCTGGTTTGTTCTCCAGCTTTTATAGTGGTCTTCGTGAAATGAAGACAAAAATTATTGACAATCAAAAAACGTTAGGCGGAAAAATTCACGCATATCCGGAAAAAATGATTTGGGATGTCGGCGGATTGACACCTGTTCTAGGTGAACAATTGATGGAGCAGCTTGCAGAACAAGCTACAACGTTTGATCCGACTGTAATTTTAGAAAGAAAAATAATAAATATTGAAAAAACTAAAGATGGGCATTTTGTTCTTATAACAAATTATGGAGAAGAACATTTTTCTAAAACGATCATTTTAGCAGTAGGTAGTGGAATATTAGCACCGAAAAAAATAGGATTGGAAGGTGAAGAAAGATACATCCAAACAAATCTTCACTATATGGTAGATTCTTTAAAAAACTTTAAAGATAAAACGGTGCTTATTTCAGGTGGTGGTCATTCTGCGATAGATTGGGCAAATACACTTGAGCCAATTGCTAAAAAAGTAATTATCACTTATAGAAAGGGCGAATTCATAGGTCACGAAGCAGAAATTACAAAATTAAAAAACAGTTCTGCCGAAATTGTTTTTTATACAAATATTGTTGGTTTTGAAGGTGAAACACACATTGAAAAGGCGATTTTAGAACATGTTGAAACGGGAGAAAAAAGCGCAATTAATGTAGATGAAGTGATTATCAATCATGGTTACGATAAAGACAACACATTATTTGAACAATCTAAAGTAAACTTAAAGCTCCATGAAAAATATGGTTTAAAAGGGAATCCATTTGGCGTGACATCTGAACCAGGTATTTTTGCAGCTGGAGACAGTTTAAATTATGAAGGGAAGCTTCATCTCATTGCGGGCGCATTTCAAGATGCAGTCCATGCCGTGAATCAAGCGAAACAATTGATCGAGCCAAAAGCTGATCAAATGGCTATGGTTTCTTCACACAACGAATTATTAAAAGATAAAAATAAAAAAATATATGATAATTTAGTGATAGGATGAGTGGGAAAATGAAAAAGTTTTGGATTTTACTGATAGCTTCATTGTTTTTATTGATAGGATGTATGGAGAAGAAAGAAGAGTTGAAAGAAAACGATAAAGAAAATAAAGCTTCGACAACTGAGGAAATTGAAATCGAAGATGCAGATGGTGTGAAAACATTCGATGGGCCACAAGAGAAAGTGGTTGCTTTAGAATGGAGTTTAGTAGAGGAATTATTAATCGCAGGTGTGCAACCTGTTGGAGCTGCAGATATTGAAAACTTTAATAAATGGGTTACGATTGAAGCAAAATTAGATGACTCCGTTGTTGATGTTGGAGGTCGTTTAGAACCGAATATGGAAGAAATCGGGAAATTAAAACCAGATGTGATTCTTGCTATTAAAGGACGGCATGAAGCTATTAAATCTGAATTAGAAAAAATTGCGCCTGTCGTAATGTATGATAATTTAAGCGAAGAAGCAATTAGTGATCAATATGCTCATGCGATAGAAACATTAACACAAACAGGAAAACTTGTAGGAAAAGAAGCGGAAGTTGAAAAGGCAGTTCAATCACTAGAGGCAAAATTTAAAGAAGCCAAAAAAACGTTAGAAGAAAAAAATTTACAAACGAAACACTTTGTATTTACACAAGCGTTTTCCGTTAACCAAGCACCGACATTCCGTATTTTCACAACGAATTCGATTGTTAGCCACGTGCTTGAAAATATCGGATTAACAAATAAAGTTTTAGACGATCCAGATGCTTCGTCAGGTATGATTGAAACGAATGTTGAAGGCTTAGTGAAATATCAAGAAGCAATGTTTATTCATACCGTACAAGAAGACGATCCATTATTCGATAATTTGAAAAGTAATGCAGCATGGAACGGATTATATTTTGTTCAAAATAATGAAATGTATGATGTTGGAGGCGGAGTTTGGCCATTTGGAAGTGTACAATCAATGGAGACATTAGTAGAACAAGTGTTAGCATCTTTTGATAAATAAAAGATGAATAAGGATAATAGGTGGAGGAGTATGACATTTAGTGTCTATTCTATTGAGACGCTAATTGATCACGTAATAAAAGAGATAGAGAAGTGATAGTATGAAAAATAGTCTAAAGTTACTTGGTTATATCCTTCTTTTTGTCGCCTTAGGATTTATTCATTTAAGCCAAGGCCAAGCATCAGACGGTATTCTTGCTTTTTGGAGAACAGTGTGGGAAGACGACCAACAAATGAATTTCTTTTTATATACTAGACTGCCTCGTTTTGTGATTGGTTGTCTTGCAGGTGCTGCTTTAGCTATTGCTGGAATGCTTTTACAATCGATGACAAAAAACCCTTTAGCGAGTGCTAGTACTTTAGGAATTCATGCTGGAGCTTACTTTTTTGTCGTTTTCTGTACGATATTTTTCCCATCAATCGCAGGTTCTTTTCCCATTGCATTAACGATGGTAGGCGGGATTATAGCAGCATTAACTGTCACTTTTCTAGTAGGGAAATCACTTGACCCGGTGAGAATTGCATTAACTGGTCTTATTATTACAATGTTATTTTCATCATTTACCGCTGCACTTCAACTTTTATTTGAAAATGAAACATCCGGATTGTTTCTATGGGGGTCTGGAACACTATTACAACTTGATTGGAGTGGAGTACAGTTTGCTTGGCCATGGATAATGATTACGATCATTGTTGCAATGATTCTTGGAAGAAGATTCGATTTGTTGTTACTTGGTGAAGAAACTGCAATTGGTTTAGGACAAAATGTAATCATTAGTAAAATATTAGGTTGGGCCATAGCGATAGTGTTAGCTTCAGTGACTGTCACTGTTGTTGGACCAATTGGATTTGTAGGAATCATTGCGCCACACTTAGTCAGACTGATGGGTTTCCGTTTACATCGTTCGATGATTATGGCAAATATGATCGTAGGTGCCGCATTGTTAATTGGTGCTGACATTTTAGTTCGATTCGTATCGTTAAAATCTGAACTTCCTGTAGGTGCTATGACAGCCATCATTGGAGGTCCATGGTTAGTTTATTTAGCTTTTAAAATGGGAAGAACGACAAAGACAAGTGCAGGAGTTATTGATGGTGAAGTAAGGGTTCGAAAGTTTTCTCGTTTTATTTTTGCTGTATTTGCCATTATTTTAGCACTTACGGTTTTAAGTTTAAGTTTTGGAGGAACAAGCTTTACTTCGTTAGCTAATTTGCCGCAAGAGTTGATGCATAATCGCTTTGTTTGGGACTTCCGTGTTCCGCGAACGCTTGTAGCACTTCTGATAGGGATGATGATGGGGGTAAGTGGTCTACTCATGCAAACTGTGTTGCGCAATCCATTAGCAGATGCGTCAGTACTAGGTGTGACATCAGGTGCAAGTGTATGTGCAATGATAGCTATTTTAGCTATACCACAAGCGCCACATATCTTCGTTCCGATTGGTGCATTAGTTGGTGGATTTGTTACAATGGGGATCGTGCTTTTCTTCAGTGCGAAAAGCGGGTACCAACCAATTATATTAGTTTTAATGGGTGTCGCATTTTCTGCAGTAGGATCCGCAATTATTCAAATATTAATTGTGCGTTCAAATACATATGCAGGTCAAGCATTGGCTTGGTTAGCTGGAAGCACATATGGGACAAGTTGGTCTGATTTAGTGTTAACTTTTCTGCCAATAATAATATTGTTTCCAATTATTTTGTATTACTTACATACGTTCGATATATTATCATTTGGTGATGAAGTATCAATCGGATTAGGGGTAAGTGCTTCAAAAATGCGCTTAGGGATGATTTTGCTAGCTGTTACTTTATCCTCTATCAGCGTTGCGATTGTAGGAGCGATTGGTTTTATTGGTTTATTAGCTCCTCATATTGCAAGACAAATGGTTGGACCTAAAATGGCACGACTTTTACCTGCAACAATTTTCATTGGAGGGATTCTGTTAATAAGTGCTGATTTTTTAGGAAGGTTTATATTAGCGCCAAAAGAAATACCGGCAGGAATGATAATTTCTTTAATTGGAGCACCTTACTTATTGTATTTATTGAAGAAAACGAACCAAGTAAAAGCTAAATAATACTGTAACTGTTAATGCCAACCTATAAAGCCCGATAGTTGACGGTATTGCCTGTCCGCGATTTGACGGATATAATGACATAAAATATATCCTCGGAAAGGAAAAAGGACGCCTCCGGTGTGCCATTCACCACAAATAGCACCAGAGACGTCCTCCACAAACCTATGATCATTATATCAAATTACCAACTGATTGAACACTCTTCTAATGGGTCTTTTATGTAAGGAGTGCGGAATCCATCCCCTGTCCATGCTGCCAACATGGCTTAGAAGTGATTGGCAGCCGTAAACGATCCTGCCGGAATGAAAATGGGGAAAAGATGGTCCTTATCATCCGCCGAATGCGGTGCGAGGCGTGTCGGAAAATACATCATGAACTACCGGATATTCTCGTGCCCTATAAGCGCTATACAGCTGAAAGTATTGAACAAGTTTCGAATGAAGCCGAGCCAATCGATGTGGCGGCTGATGAGTCGACATTGTATCGTTGGCGCAGGTGGTTTTCGGAATGGGCACCCTATGCTCTCGGTTGTTTAACATCCATTGCGATGCGCTTTCATTTCGATTTACCAGTGGAGGGTTCGTCCGACTGCCCACTGGCCGTACTCCAATCATTTGGACGTGAAGATGGAAAATCAACCGGATGGCTGGCGAAAGTTGTCCGACCGATCACCAACATTCATTTATGGATACATACCCGTTCTGCATTCTTGTCCGCATGTCACTAAGATAAACTGATGTCAAATTGACAAGGGAGGTCATTTGACATGAGAGATCAAAAAAAGGCGGAAGAGATTGCCGCAGCACGCATGCAACTGCTGGCACCACTGCTCACAAGTGGGCTGGACCCGGCAAAAGCCAGACAAATCAAGACCCAGGTCTGTGAACAGTCGGGATTGTCTGAACGAACCATTCGCCGGTATCTGGCCCAGTATCGAAAGGAAGGATTTGAAGGGCTGAAACCAAAAGGGAAAATGAGGGAGAAACAGGAAGCTATTCCAGGCCATTTACTGGATCAGGCCATCCTGCTTCGCCGGGAAGTCCCCTCACGGAGTGTTGCCCAAATTATTCAGATTCTTGAGTGGGAGGGGCTAGCCGCGCCTGGCATGCTTAAACGCAGCACTCTGCAGGAAAAACTGGCTCAAAGGGGTTACAGTTCCCGTCACATGCGTATGTACAGCGATTCAGGGGTTGCGGCTAGGCGGTTCCAACATAAGTATCGCAACCAGTTATGGCACTCCGACATTAAATACGGGCCTTATTTGCCCATTGGTCCAGGCGGGGAGAAAAAACAGGTGTATCTGGTGGTTTTTTTGGATGATGCCACCCGTTTTGTACTCTTTGGCGGGTTCTATCCAACATTGGACCAGCGGATTATTGAACACAGCTTTCGTCAAGCGGTTCAAATGTACGGCACTCCTGAAGCTGTATATTTTGATAACGGAAAACAGTATCGAACCAAATGGATGACACGAACGTGCTCCAAATTAGGGGTTCGATTGTTATTTGCGAGACCTTATTCACCTGAAGGGGCCGGCAAAATTGAGAGGTTTAACCGTGTAGTCGATGGATTTTTGGATGAAGTCGCATTAGAGGCACCAAAAACTCTGGAAGAGCTCAATGATCAATTCCAGGTATGGCTGAGTGAGTGTTACCAGCACAAATCGCATTCAGCACTCCCCGAAGGGGCAAGCCCGGAGGCTGCCTATCGCAGTGACCGCATGCCGTTACGTTTTGCAGATCCGGAAACGTTAGCTAATGCCTTTCTTCACTGTGAAACCCGTAAAGTGGACAAATCTGGATGTATCAGTTTTATGGGAAAGAAATACGAGGTAGGACTCACTTTTATTGGTAGTAAAGTGGATGTAGTGTATGATCCCGCAGACATTACGGAGCTGACGGTTGAATACGAGGGGCATCCACCCTGGACTGCCCGTGAACTGGTTATCGGGGAACGGGCTGGTAAACGTCCTGCCATGCCCGAGCACATAAACAAGCAGCCAACAGAGAACTCGAGATTGCTGAATGCAGCTGAGATACAGTATGAATCCCGGCAGTCCGAACAGATGACCGCTGTCTCCTATCGCAGTGTAAAGAAAGGAGACAAGGGCCATGTTTGAGACATTCTATGATTTGAAGAGAACGCCATTTACACGAAACATCCCAACCGGCTGCCTGTATGAACCGGAGATACTGGACGAAACATTGGGAAGGCTGGAATACGCAGCGGAATATCAATTGTTTGCAGTTGTGACTGGCGATTCCGGAACCGGAAAAACCACCACGCTCCGAAGATTTTGTGATCAGTTGGACCCCGGCCGATTCAAGATTTTGTATTTAGCAGATTCAAAGTTAACCCCCCGCCACTTTTATAAAGGTTTATTAGAGCAGTTAGGATGTGAAGCAAAGTTTTACAGGGGTGATGCCAAACGGCAACTGCACCAACAGATTGAAGTCATGCGTGGCATTCATGGGATACAACCGGTCGTCATTGTTGATGAAGCCCATTTGCTGGATCGGGAGATGTTGGAGGAGGTCCGTTTTTTGCTTAATTTCAAAATGGACGCCGAAGGCCCGATGGCACTGATCCTTGTAGGACAAAGCGAACTTTGGGACCGGCTCCGGCTCCAATCCTTTGCGGCCATCCGCCAAAGAATAGACTTGCAATGCAAGTTGCCTCATTATGACCGGGCCCAGGTAGGTGAATATGTACAACAACACTTGATTAGTTCCGGAGCACAAAGGGATATTTTTACAGAGGCAGCGATTGATGAAATCTATCAATTCTCCAACGGGACCGCCAGGTTAATTAATAAGGTCTGTACGCACTCCTTGCTCTATGGATTTCAAAATGAACAACGAATCATTGATGATCATATAATCAAAAGGGTCATTGATGGAGAATTATCATGAAAAGCTATACAGAAATGATTTATGATGATATTCAGGATCGTTGGGTCATCCATTTAAATGGCCGTACTTTCGGCCTTCACTGTGGGGAATGCTTTAAGCTAAACATTGGTTCCATGATGATCCCTTGTCGAATAGAGATTGATAGCCATTGGTATATCATGATTGGAGAGGCACGCTTGAATTTACGCCCCCAGGATATTTATAGGGTGGTCATTTAATGTGATAAGAATTTCGAACCCTCGTCGTCAAGTGATGGAAATGGTTTTCTTCCATCACTTGATGACGAGGCCACCAAGCGATAGCGCGGTAGCTTTTCTATGCTGGTTAAATATTTATCAAAAACATGAAGGAATAGTCAGCTGGATATTCCTTCTTTTTATTCACTATTTTGGCCGATAAATCCGGCAACTGACGGCCAACAAACAATGTCAATTTTAGGGCTTTTTAAGGTATCAGTAACACTAAACAATTAGCTCCAATCGTTTTTAAGAATGTAAGTATGGCATTGTTTGATGCTTACATAGGTAATTTTGTATATGAAAAAGCTAAACGAGAAGGATATGGTACAAGGGTAAGTTTTTAATTGGACGGAGAGATTTTGGGACATTCAGGGTCTGTCCCTGAACGTTCGTTCAAATGATTATTTAAACTTTCCTTGGCAGTAAGATTGAGGCCCATATGTATTTTTGGAAAGTGCCAAATGGGCTTTTTCAGATTTTCCGAACGAGAAATCCCACTTTTTAAAGTGTGGGATGAAAGTTCGGTCAGACAAGATTCGAGGAATCTTTTAAATAAAAAAATAAAATACTATAATTCAAGGACAATAGCATAATTGGTTAACTCAAGGGTGGTCGGGGCACTCCCGAAAGGGGGTGGTGCTGATGCCATTTGCAGAAGGATTGTTGGGGCGTTAATCGTTACGGTGATGTCAGAAAAAACAGTAAGAAATAAAACCCACCTTTGAGTGTGAACGGCTCGTTTAAGGTGGGTTTCATTCCATATTCGTGCGATCCCCCATTTGTAGGGAACCAAGCTATTTTAATATATCCATTTCTAATTACAGTATGCCTTTTTTTCGAAAAAGAAAACATATTATCCCAAATTACGAAAGTAAATTTACTGAACATTAATTCCAAGGCAACCTGGTAAAATTTTGTAAAACTGGATGCTGAGATTCTCTAAATTTTGTATATTGG
>NZ_JBHTLT010000094.1:0-10458 GCF_042679045.1 Sporosarcina contaminans
CGGCGGAAAGCGTCCGCCCTGTAGCGCAAATCAACATTACTCAGCGGTATCTAAATAAAAGGGTGACGTGCAAATCACATCACCCCAACATTTGATTTAGAACCTTTTTTATTTGCTTGCTTCGCAATTGACCACAAGCTGCATCAATATCCGTGCCATGTTCCAAGCGCACGCCACAGTTAATGCCTTTCTTTTTCAACGTTTCATAAAACACCTTAATATCTTCAGACTTGCTTCTCCGATACTGGTCATGCTCGTCGACAGGATTATACGGAATCAAGTTCACATATGACAAGTGACGTTTGTTTTGTAGCAACTTCGCCAATTGCAGGGCTTCTTCAACATGGTCATTGACGTCTTGAAGCATAATGTATTCAAATGTAATTCTTCGATTTTTTGATTCCAAATAATAATCGATCGCTTCCATCAATTTTTCGATTGGATACGCCTTATTAATTTTCATAATTTGTGTTCTCAGTTCATTATTCGGTGCATGGAGCGATACAGCCAGGTTAATTTGAATATCTTCCTCAGCGAATTCGCGAATTTTGGGAGTGAGACCGCTCGTTGATACTGTTATATGACGCGCTCCAATTGACAATCCTTTTTGGTCGTTGACGACACGCAAGAAATTCATCAAATTCGTGTAATTATCAAATGGCTCGCCAATCCCCATGACAACGATATGGCTGACACGATCACCGTTACCTGCCTCATCAAGATGCTGCTGCACTTTCATAATTTGGCCAACTATCTCTCCTGCATCCAAATCACGGCTCTTTCTTAATAATCCGCTCGCACAGAAGCTGCAGCCAATATTGCAGCCGACTTGTGTTGTCACACAAACCGAATAGCCATACGGGAACTTCATTAGCACCGTTTCAATCAAGTTGCCGTCCATCAATTTAAATAAGAACTTGATCGTTCCATCTTCAGAAACTTGCTTAACTGCTTGCTCTAATGTTTGAATTGTAAAGTTCTCTTCCAATAGCTGGATACATTCTTTATTTATATTCGACATGTCCGCAAACGATTGAACTCTCTTTTTATAAAGCCAATCCCAAACTTGCGCAGCACGAAACTTTTTTTGTCCTTGATCCATCAACCATTCCGTCAGTTGATCTAACGTCAATCCGTAAATTGATTTTTTCATGTCAATTCCTCACTTATCAGATTTGCATTCAGTCAGTATAGCATAATGAAGTGGATATGGAAAGCTGCGAGTTGAATGGCTTGCTTACTCTATGCGTAACTTCCTAATGATTTTTTCAAGCTACAAGCGATGCCTCGTGTTTCGGACCGTTTTATCAGCAGTCACCTATCATTTCAAGTACAGCTTGAATCTGGTGCATTCAAACCTTCCTTCCAAATAAAAAACTACAGCTCAGCTTGTTGACAAACGCTCGCATACTGTGAATCGAACAGCGAAGGGTTCGATTTGCCGTATTTCTGTGTTCTTTGCAGAAATTAAGGCACCTCTAGGACGTGGCGTTCTTAGGTTGCCTTCCTTGGCAAGCGTCTTCAAGCCAAGATAGGAAAACCCCTATCTCATGACTACAAACCTTAAAAAGACTGTAGACAAAGTGAAAAAGTACTCAGTCTACAGTCTGAAACTGCAGCTATATAAGCATGCAGTTCATTTTCCATTTCTATTCTGTTCCGCCATTGCGCGATCCTGTTTGATCTTCATTGTTAATACAAAAACATTCATCAACGTCAGAACAGTGAACATTATCGCGATGCCTGTTTGGCCTTTCGAAAAACGGTCAATTGCAAAATAACCTAAAAAGATAATTAACGCTACGTCTATGAACTTTGGAAAATTCATTCAAATGCAACCCTTTCCATTGAACTGCTCTCATTATAGCAGTTTTTGAACAGACAAGGCGCCTATGTTTTTAAGATGCAGCTGCAACCGTTCATACAGAATAGCCATTTGGTCGTTGGTACCAACAGTAATCCTTAAGTATCGCTCGATCCTCGGACTGTTAAAGTGACGGACTAAAATTCCATCATTCTTCAAGCGCACCGACAATTCCTCTGCATCAGCTGTTAGATGAGTAGCGAAAAGGAAATTCGTTTGAGATGGGAGCACATCGAACCCTAATTCCGTCAAACGTTTTTTCGCTTGTTCTCTCGTTACTAAAATTGCTCTCCTCGTCTTCTCGAAATAGACCTGATCTTTAAACGATGCTTCCGCTGCAACCATTGCGAGCCGATCGATCGGATAGGAATTAAAAGAATCCTTGACACGGGTTAACGCTTCCATTAAAGACGGATGACCGATTGCAAAGCCAACACGCATTCCTGCCAACGATCTTGATTTGGACATTGTCTGAACGACTAAAAGATTGTTATATTTGCGAATAAGTCCGACCGCAGAAGCGCCTGCAAAGTCGATATACGCCTCATCGATCACAACTACCCGCCCTCGATTCTCTTCCACAATATGCTCGATGTATTTTAGGTCTATATATAAACTTGTTGGGGCATTCGGATTTGGAAAAATAACACCGCCTTCCGATTGATAAAAAGATTCTATCGGCAAAGTAAAATCCTCATTTAAAGGAACTGCCTCATAAGGAATATTAAAAAGCTTTGCATATACTGGATAAAAGCTATAGGTTATATCCGGGATACGAATTGTCCGGCCCGGCTCAAAAAATGCCATAAAGGAAAATGCGATCACTTCATCCGAACCGTTTCCGACGAACACTTCATCATCTTTAACACCATAATAATCCGCTATTGTACTGCGCAGCCGATCTGCAGTCAGTGATGGATAAAGCCGTAAAGCATCACCAGTCTCTCCTCTAATGGCTTCAACTACAGATGGGCTTGGAGGATACGGGTTTTCATTCGTATTCAATTTGACTGTATCCGCTCTATTTAACTGCTCTCCTGGAATATAAGGCATCGCTCGCTTAGCCATACTGCTCCAAAGCTTAACCATTGCGCACCGCTTCTTTCTTCGTCCTTCTCTCCCTTAAGACTGCTTTCACATCTTCAATTGTTACACCGGAAATTTCCATTAGAACGAGCGAATGGTAAAGCAAGTCCGCTATTTCGTTGGATAGCTCGGACTTGTCGCTATTTTTCGCTCCGATGATAACTTCTGCCGACTCTTCTCCAATCTTTTTCAGCACTTTGTCAATGCCTTTTAGGAATAAATACGATGTGTAAGATCCTTCAACAGGGTTCTCCTTGCGGTCTTTTATTTCATCAGCAATCTCATGGACGACATTGCGGATCGAACGCCCCTCGCCGTATAGCGGTGTATAAAAACATGACGTCTTTCCTGTATGGCAAGCTGGCCCGATCGGTTCAACTTCCAGTAAAATTGCATCCCGATCGCAATCAACCGAAATCCTCTTGACGACTTGCCGATTGCCCGATGTTGCTCCTTTATGCCATAGTTCTTGCCTCGACCGGCTGAAAAAATGAGATTCCCCTGTCTCAACTGTCTTCTTCAGTGCTTCGTTGTTCATATAGGCTAACATTAGCACTTCACCGGTACGTACGTCTTGCACGATTGCCGGTATGAGCCCATCGTTATGAAACTGAACATTTTCCATCATACATCCACCTTATCTGCAACGCTGTCATTTACCAAAAATGTCTTTAAATCATTTAAATTAATTTCATTGAAATGAAAAACCGAAGCTGCTAGCGCTCCTGCCGCCTTGCCTTCTGTGAACGCTTCTTGGAAGTGTTCCATTTTACCTGCGCCACCACTTGCAATGACGGGAATATCGACTGCTTCTGCAATCGCCTTTGTCAATTGCAAATCATATCCTTCCTTCACACCATCTTCATCAATACTGTTTACAACAATTTCACCTGCTCCTAAACGCGCTCCTTCTTTTGCCCATTCGATGGCATCCAAACCACTCTCTTTCATACCGGCTTGAGCAAAAACATGCCACATGCCTTCCCCTGTCCTTCTTACATCCATTGATAAAATGATCTGTTCCGAACCAAAACGTGCAGCTGCCTCTTTAATAAGTTCCGGATTTTTAAGCGCTGCGCTATTAATGGATACTTTATCGGCTCCAGCATTCAACGCTGCTTCAATATCCGTTACTGCCCGAATACCGCCCCCTACAATAAAAGGAATCGGCACTTCCGCTGCGATTTCTGCAATCAGATCCAAAAACATGCCGCGGTTTTGGACAGTTGCTGAAATGTCGTAAAACACCAATTCATCCGCACCATTCGCAACATACTTTTTCGCCAAAGAAAGAGGATCAGCAATTTCCTTAACGCCTAAAAAATTCTTGCCCTTTACGACTTTGCGATTGTCAATGTCCAAACATGGGAGTATTCGGTTTACAGTCATTTCATTCCAACCTCCAGTACTGATCGCAATGCGATTTGTTGTTCATATAGGGCTTTCCCGATAATTGCACCATATAGTTCCATCTCTTTCAGCTTTACAATATCCTGTTCTGATGAAACGCCGCCAGATGCGATCAAATTGACATTTGCTTCTTCATTCATAATCTGCAGTTCATTGAAATTCGGTCCAGACAGCATTCCATCCTTCGCAATATCTGTGTAGACAACCGTTTGAACGCCTGCTGCGGCTAACTTCATCAAAAGGTCTACAGCTTTTACTTCACTGACATTACGCCATCCATCCGTCGCAACGTACCCATTTCGGGCATCAATTGAAACAGCAATCCGATCGCCATATTTCCGAACAGCATCTTCAACGAACTGCGGATTTTTAATAGCTGCAGTTCCGATAATGACCCTGCTCACTCCTAAACGGATCAAAGCATCGACCCGTTCCATCGTTCGGATGCCACCACCTACTTGAACAGGAATATTTACTTTTTGAAGAATTTGCTCGATCGCTTTCCGATTTATGAATTCTCCGGTTTTCGCGCCGTCCAAATCGACGACATGTATCCACTCCGCCCCTTGTTCTTGCCACTCTAACGCCATTTTTTCTGGTGCGTCATGATAAATCGTTTCTCGATCATAGTCTCCTTGAATGAGTCGGACACATTTGCCGCCTCTCACATCGATTGCCGGAAATAAAATCATTTCTTTTCCCCCTTATAGCACTCCTTTTGTCGATGGAACACCTTTCCTATGAGGATCATTAGTGCTTGCGATCCGCAAAGCTCTTCCGACTCCTTTGAAAATCGATTCAATAATATGGTGGCTGTTCTTTCCATACTTCAAATTAATATGCAACGTTACACCTGCATGTCTCGTGAACGCCAAGAAAAACTCCTCCACCAACTCTGTATCGAATTGACCGACCTTCTCCTTCAAGCCATCCACGTTGTAATGAAGGTATGGCCTGCCGCTAATATCGAGAGAGACCGCAGATAAAGCCTCATCCATCGGCGTAGTCACAGTCGCATACCTTTCAATCCCTTCTTTGCTGCCAATGCTTCGCTGAAACGCCCGCCCTAATACGATACCGACATCTTCCACTGTATGGTGCTGATCTACTTCAAGATCTCCATCGCAAACAACGGTCAAATCAAACCGTCCATGACTCGCAAACAAAACGAGCATATGGTCCAGAAAACCTACCCCTGTCCGAATATTCGTCTGGCCGGTGCCATCGATCGAAAAAAAGAGTTCAATTGACGTCTCCGCAGTTTTTCTCGCAACGCTATGTTGTCTCATTTTCATCCACCCTTACGTATGCTTATTGAATTCGCATGCCCTGCTAATCCTTCCGCTGCAGCCAATTGCACAACGTCCTCCGCAACGATGTTAAAAGCCTCATTTGTAAAATGGATTATGCTTGATCTTTTTACAAAATCATAAACGCCCAACGGAGATGAAAATGCTGCTGTTCCACTTGTCGGCAACGTATGATTCGGTCCAGCCATATAATCCCCTAACGCTTCAGGCGAGTAATTTCCTAAAAAAATCGCACCTGCATTGCAAATTTTAGGCAATAGCTCCATCGGCTTGTTAACCATTAGTTGCAAATGCTCGGGGGCAATGTCATTCAATAGCTGCAAGCTCTCTTCAATAGAGTTCGTAACGATAATTCTTCCCTGAGCCTCAATTGACGATGCCGCAATTGAGGCTCGTTCTAAATTTAGCAACTGCTTTTGCACTTCATTGGAAAGCTTATGCGCAAATTTCTTATTCGTTGTAATGCATATAGCAGTAGCACGCTCATCGTGTTCCGCTTGAGAAAGCAAATCAGCAGCTACGTATTCTACCTTTGCCGTTTCATCTGCTACTATACAAATCTCGCTTGGCCCTGCAATCATATCGATCGCCACATCACCAAATACCCATTTTTTCGCTCGGGCAACATATGCATTTCCTGGCCCTGTAATTTTCATCACTCTTTCTATACTTTCTGTTCCATATGCCAATGCCGCGATCGCCTGTGCACCGCCCATTTTATATACCCGATCGACCCCGGCTTCTTTCGCTGCGACCAAAACGTATGGATTCACTTTGCCATCCGGCTGCGGAGGGGTGGCAATGACAATTTGCTCAACTCCTGCAATTTTTGCAGGCAACGCATTCATTAACACGGTCGAGGGATACGCCGCCTTGCCCCCAGGAACGTAAATTCCGACTCGCTCGATCGGTGTCACTTGCTGCCCTAATAGAACCCCGTCTTTTTCTCCAATAAACCATGAGCGTTCTTTCTGTTCGAAATGAAATGCAGTAATTCTTTCCTTTGCCCGCCGAATCGCAGTACGAAAAGATTCTGAGACAGCTTCATTCGCTTCGATGAACTCATTTTCCGAAACTACAATTTCTGTTAGCAGCACACCGTCAAACTGTTCAGTATAACTATGTAGAGCAGCATCACCCTTTTTCCTCACATTTTCAATGATCGAAAGGACAGTACGATCCAACTCAAAATCTACATCTTGGCTGCTCTTCAGTTTACATTCCTTTAAAAACGTTTCAGTATCGATCACTCTCATATGCGAACCTCCAGCCCTGCATATAAATGTTTCATAAACTGCTGAATTTCATCCGTCTTAATTGCATAGCTCGCTTTATTGACAATCAGCTTTACACTTATATCTACAATATCCGCTAAAACAGTTAAGCCGTTTTCTTTCAATGTCGTTCCTGTTTCAACGATATCGACAATGACATCCGCCATACCTATGAGCGGTGCCAATTCTACTGAACCATTGAGCTTAATGATGTCCGTACGTATATTCATTTCTTCAAAATAAGCTTTCGCTACATTCGGATATTTTGAAGCAACTGATAGATAGGAAGATTCCGTTATTTCAGCGCCTACAAAGCCCGCTACGGATAATTTGCATTTACCAATACCAAGATCCATTAATTCATACACTTCTTTCGGATCTTCCATTAAAACATCTTTTCCGACCAAACCGATATCAGCTGCTCCTTTTTCCACGTATGTTGGCACATCGACCGCTTTTACAAATATCAATTTGATATGCTTACGATCATCCGTAAACAAAAGCTTGCGACTCTCATTATGATAGTCGGGAAAATACAACCCTGTCCGCTCGATTAGCTGAATCGCCTCGTCAGCGACTCTCCCCTTTGCCATTGCGATCGTCAACAGTTTCATATAAAACGTCCCCTTCCACTTTTAACAATGCCAATAAATCATCCAATTTGTAAAACATGATTTCTGTTTCACGATGTTTGATAAAATTCCCACCAGACGTAAGCCGAACGTAATTGCTTGATTGACAATTTATGAAACGCTCCTTCTCAACGGAAACGGATAGCACCCGGTATCCTAATTTGCGCAACGTATCTGCTATATGTATAGCGTCTTCCAATTTGACTGAGTCATAAACAAGGAACAGATCGACATTATGAGAGTTACTACTTTCCTTACCTCCTAACGCCTCAACAATCGACTCAACTTCGCAAGCAAACCCGATTGCAGGAAGGTCCGCTCCGAATCGATTTCCTAAAAAGTCGTAACGACCGCCCATTAACACCGGCTTGCCGTATTGCTCCACAAATCCTTGAAATAGAATCCCCGAATAATAATGCATATAATTGATCAAACCGAAATCAATCGTCAAATCGTCCTTCCATCCATACAAAGATAGGAGCCGGTATACTTCTTCAAGATACGAAAGCGTTTTTGCCATTTCTTCTGTAAGAGGAAGATTCCATGCCTTTTTTAAAACATCTTTGGGCTTGCCGTACAAAAAGGGGATTTGTTCAATTGCTATTTTTTTCTCTTCCACTAACCCAAGTTTGTCTAATAACAGGCTAATTTCAGTGATATTCTTTGCCTGTATGAACTCCTTTATTTGACGATTTTCCAAGTCAGTCAATCGCAAACCGCTCAGCAACTCATTAAAAAACACCGTATGCCCGATTTCTATTTTCATTTCTGTAAAAGATAATTCCTTTAATGTGTGCAGTGCCAACGCGATCGTTTCTGCATCCGCTTCCGGTGAGCTTTCACAAAAATACTCAACTCCAGCCTGCGTCTTTTCAATTTTCCCGTCCTTATTGAAAGGCTTCCGGAATACTTCCTGTAAATAATAAAAACGGTGCTCACTTGTCAGCCGATCATTGCCATGAGACAATTCTTTTGTAATCGGAATCGTGACATCTGGACGCAAAACGAGTACTTCTCCATCTGAATCGATTACTTTCACCATATCTTTGCGATTTACAAAACTATCTGCGTCTTCATAAAGCTCATACGGTTGAAATGCGGCTGTTTTCATTCGGCGATAGCCATATTTCGAGAATTGGTCGCACATCAATTCCGAGACTCGCTCAAATGTTTCGTCTATTTTCATTTCATTCACCCACTTTCTCACTTTACTACGCTAAAGTTATAAAGTACTATAAATCTATTCTTTTAATTTGTCAACTGATAGGGGGATTTTTACATGTTTGATTATCACATGCATAGCGCTTTTTCTGCGGATTGCCGCGCAGAAATGGAAGAGATGGTGAAAGAGTCTATTACAAAGGGGTTGTCGGAAATTTGCTTTACCGAGCATATTGATTATGATTATCCCGATGACGATTTTGTTTTTGATATTGATAAGCGGTCGTATGCAAGAAAAATTAACGAATTGCAGCAACGCTATGACGGGCAGATCCGCATTAAAAAAGGAATAGAAATTGGAGTCCAGCCTCATATTTTAGAGCGTTATGAAGATTTATTGAAAATGGAACGGTTTGATTTCATCATTTGTTCGATGCATACAGTGGAGAGAAAAGGGTTGCATTACGGGGAGCTGTTTAAAGGAAAAACAATTGACGAAGCGTTCCAAGCATATTATGAAGAACTTCTTTATTGCGTCAAGAACTTTGAAGACTATTCTGTGTTGGGCCATGTTGACCTTATTAAACGATATGCGAAGGAACGGGCAAGCCATCCTTTCCATGAACTGTTGCAAAGCATTTTTGAAACGATCATTCCTTTAGGTAAAGGGATCGAGTTAAATACGTCCGGCGTTCGCTACGGGTTATCTCACGGATTACCAAGCGAAGACGTCTTGAAATTGTACAAGCAATGCGGCGGAGAAATCATCACGTTAGGATCGGACGCCCATAAACCCGAGGACATCGCTTTCCAATTTAAAGAATCGATTGATTTGCTGAAGTCTATCGGATTCCGTTATATTGCTACCTTTTCCAATCGAAAACCGCAGTTTCATCCGATCGATCAATTATAAAAAAATCCGCCTTTGTTCGCATCGAACGAAGGCGGAATTTAATGTCCGACTACATACGTTTTCATTAAAGCGAGCCGCTCGCGTATTTCATGTTTCCCTTTCGTACTAAGAGGCGTTTTGGCAGGGATCACATCTGCGGACAGTCCAATGGAATCGGCAAGCCACTTCGCCCTCGCCAAATGGAAATCGCTTGAAATAATTGTGATATCCTTGACACCCTTTGGCAGCAATTCTTTTGAGTAAGTTAAGTTTTCATATGTCGAAGTCGAATTCGTTTCCAATAAAAGACGCTCTTCTGAAA
Organism: Sporosarcina contaminans; assembly: GCF_042679045.1. NCBI lineage: Bacteria > Bacillati > Bacillota > Bacilli > Caryophanales > Caryophanaceae > Sporosarcina > Sporosarcina contaminans. Next base: position 9,952 of record NZ_JBHTLT010000094.1, read on the forward strand.
TACCATTACCCGTCAAAAACCTTCGCATTGCCTCTGCCTCGCTAATTCCTTCATCAGGACCTTGCCCACCAGACAGAACAAAGATGACATCCGGATGCTTTTCTGCATACGACAGTGCCGCTTCCAAACGATATTGCAAAGTGAGCGATGGTTTTTCTCCGTTCACTTTTGCACCTAAAACAATGGCATACTCATTCGTACCGTCAGCGACCGGAGACTTTCCCGATTCCATCCAGCGTCCTGTTAGGATGTAGCAAAATACAGCTATGAAACAAATAATTCCGATGCTGAACCACATCTTTTTACGTATCAACCTTATCACCTATTTTTCTTATTCATAAAAAAGGACTCAGTAAAGAGATGGAAAGTTCCAATAGAAAACCTCCCTGCATGACGGGAGGTTTCAGCTTGTTGACAAACGCTCGCATACTGCGAATCGAACAGCGAAGGGTTCGATTTGCCGTATTTCTGCGACCTTTGCAGAAATTAAGGCACCTTTACGACAGC
>NZ_JBHTLT010000095.1:0-11717 GCF_042679045.1 Sporosarcina contaminans
CCACCTGTTCTATTTTAGGGACTTATTGGACAGCCCCATTTAAAATCATATCTGAGGTACTCAGATGAAAGACTATTTTTTTATTGTAGGCTGAGGTCTTTATCCCTCTTCTTCACCTATTGGTAATCAAACAATAAGTTCAACAAGGCCATTCTTATATTTTGCTTGGATTTCTCCTCCTTGTCATCCTGCAATCCCTTTAGAAATTGCGAAGCTTTATCCAGAACCTTCTGCTGCTTTATTTATTTTTATAAAAACGTTCAAATAAGTCTTCCAATTCCTCTTTTGTACATGCTTCGCTTAGATGGCCTATAAATATCGCTTATGTCTTTTAAGCAAAACCTGAATATCCCCGTTATCATTGCTATATTTAATGGCATTCATCAGTAAATTGTCGAACGATTGTACCGTTTGCCCTAAAAACAACGTTAATAAATACAAGCTACTAACACCTCAGAGTCTTATGCATACACATACTTCCCCTCGGTACAGGACGGTCTCAATCTTGATGCATCACGAAATGAAAAAAGATGCCTCCGACAAGATTACAAACTTGTACGGAGACATCCTACAAAGCATCACATTTTAATCTTATCGAAGAAAATGTTGCTTTCCTGTTAGTTTTTCATTAAACAACACGATTGGAGCGTCTGAAACATTGATAAATCAACCTTTTAGTCAGGTTAATTACATCATGCCGCCCATGCCGCCCATATCAGGCATGCCGCCGCCAGCTGCTGGTGGTTCAGGCAAGTCTGCTACGACTGCTTCAGTTGATAGGAACATAGCCGCTACAGAAGCTGCGTTTTGTAGAGCTGAACGAGTTACTTTTGTCGGGTCTACGATACCTGCTTGCATCATGTTGACCCATTCGCCGTTTGCAGCGTTGAAGCCGATGCCGACTTCTTCGCGTTTTAGGCGATCGACAACAATTGAGCCTTCAAGACCAGCGTTTGTTGCGATTTGACGTACCGGCTCTTCCAGTGCACGAAGAACGATTTTCACGCCAGTTGCCACGTCGCCTTCAGTGGACTCAAGCAATGTTTCAACTTTTGTATAAACGTTCACTAATGCTGTACCACCGCCAGATACGATACCTTCTTCAACTGCAGCGCGAGTAGAGTTCAATGCGTCTTCAATGCGAAGTTTACGCTCTTTCAACTCTGTTTCTGTCGCTGCTCCGACTTTGATAACCGCTACGCCGCCAGCCAATTTTGCAAGGCGTTCTTGTAGTTTCTCTTTGTCGAACTCAGAAGTTGTTTCTTCAAGTTGTACGCGGATTTGGCCAACACGCGCATTGATTGCATCTGTATCGCCGTTTCCTTCAACGATTGTCGTATGATCTTTCGTAACAACGACTTTCGCTGCACGTCCAAGTTGTGTAATATCAGTAGATTTCAAATCAAGTCCAAGATCTTCTGTAATGACTTGACCGCCAGTTAAGATGGCAATGTCTTCAAGCATTGCTTTGCGACGATCACCAAATCCAGGAGCTTTAACAGCTACTGCGTTGAATGTACCGCGAAGTTTATTGACAACAAGTGTTGCAAGTGCTTCACCTTCAACGTCTTCTGCGATCATAAGAAGCGGTCTGCTTTGTTGAACGACTTGTTCAAGTACAGGAAGGATTTCTTGGATGTTCGCAATTTTCTTGTCAGTAATTAAGATATAAGGGTTTTCAAGAACCGCTTCCATCTTATCAGTGTCTGTTGCCATGTATGCAGATGCATAACCGCGGTCGAATTGCATACCTTCTACAACATCAAGCTCAGTTGTGAATCCTTTTGATTCTTCGATTGTAATAACGCCGTCGTTGCCAACGCGCTCCATCGCTTCAGCGATCAAGTTGCCGACTTCTTCGTCGCCTGATGAAATTGCAGCAACTTGAGAGATTTCTTGTTTGCTTTCGATTTCATCAGAAATGCCTTTCAATTCTTCAACTGCTGTTACAACCGCTTTTTCAATTCCTTTACGGATACCGACTGGGTTTGCACCAGCTGTTACGTTTTTCAATCCTTCACGGATCATCGCTTGCGCCAATACTGTTGCAGTCGTTGTTCCGTCACCAGCGATTTCGTTCGTTTTGGAAGCAACTTCAGCAACCAATTTCGCACCCATATTTTCGAATGCATCTTCAAGTTCAATTTCTTTTGCGATTGTCACACCATCGTTCGTAATAAGTGGAGAACCGAATTTACGCTCTAAAACAACGTTGCGCCCTTTTGGCCCAAGCGTCACTTTTACAGCGTTCGCAAGTGTATCAACACCACGCAGCATTGCGCCGCGAGCATCTTCATTAAATTTAATTTCTTTAGCCATTTATGAATTCCCTCCTGATTTTTCGTATCTTTCTATGAGCCTTCAAAGATCATCGTAAACTTACATCCAACCTCCACTTACAAAGTAAGGGCATATGCTGAACTATTTATCCGATGATGGCTAAAACGTCGCTTTCACGCAAGATTAAATATTCATTGCCTTCATACTTCACTTCAGTACCAGCATATTTTGAGAAGATAATGCGGTCGCCTTCTTTTACTTCCAAGTCGACACGCTGGCCGTTCTCAAGAACGCGCCCTGTTCCTGCCGCAACGACTTTGCCCTCTTGCGGTTTTTCTTTCGCAGAATCCGGCAGTACGATACCGCTTGATGTCTTTTCTTCCGCTTCGATTAGTTCGATAACGATACGGTCACCTAATGGTTTCAACAAGTGAAACAACCTCCTCGACATGATATCTTCTTTTTTAGCACTCAGTAATCACGAGTGCTAATACATTTCCTATCATAATAAAGTTGTCCAATAATTGCAAGTAAAATACTCGCATCTATTTCTCTTTGCTAAACTTTCTTATAACCGCTAAAATGGACATCATAAGAAAGGACGTTATTAATGAAAAATTGGAAAATCTACATAAGTATCGTCGCCATTTATTTATTGATGCAATTCGGAAGCCTTCCGCTTCGAGACATGTTTATCGGCTATTTCCAAACTAGCGGCATGAGTGAGCTCGATGCGATTATGTATGGCATTGCTTGGGGGCTTTTCATTGCAAACGTAATTGCCGCCCCGATCATGTTTTTCATGACGACACGCAATAAAAAGTTTTGGAACATCTTCAAAAAAGGAAAAAAAGCTTCCTTTGGGAAAACAATATTATGGGGCGTCTTAGGATTTTTACTCGCGATGGCCGGCCAAATGCTCGCTGCTATAATTGAAATGTCTCTTGGCATTATGCCTGGTTCGCAAAACACATCCGATTTAGGAAATATAGCAAAAGTAGCGCCAATTATTATTATTTCCATCGTGATTTTCGCCCCTCTATTAGAAGAACTCGTTTTTAGACGAGTGCTGTTCGGTGGTATTTATACAAAAACGAACTTCTGGATAGCCGCCATTGCCAGCGGTCTTATCTTCGCAGCTGTCCACAACGAATTTGAACATTTGCTCATGTACATGACGCCAGGCCTCATCTTCGCGTTCATTTATTATTACACTCAGCGCATTTGGGCACCGATGATCTCCCATATGCTCATGAACGGCTTTGTGACCATTGCACAATTGAATGCAGACAAATTGGAAGAGATTCAAAAAATGAAGCAAGCAATTATTATTTTCTTCCAATAAAAAACTGCCTTCCAAATACGTGGGAGGCAGTTTTTATTTTTAAAATGAAGAAAAGAGCGAAAAAACAAGGAAAAAGATCAGTATTACTCCTAAAACGACACCAAATGCGAACACAATTGCTAGGACACCTAATCCTCGCCATGCAGAAAAGCCATGAACGAGGCCTATTCCTTTACACGAAATGACCGTTCCATAAATTCCAACGCCAATGGAAATCAAATTCGTTAGAAAATAAATACCAATTGGCAAATTGGTAGGAATTAAGGGATCTGTTGGAGCTTCAAATAGACGACTCCCGTAAACAGCTAACAATAAAAAATTCATAGGAGCGAGCCATATGATCGGAATCGTGCCTGCAGGAACGATACGTGCCATATCGCTAAACGTGCCAGTTCCCCCAAGCCATTTCCCAATCCATGTATAGAGTACAGACAAGAGCCACCATCCTAATAACGCACCGATATAGTTTGACGAGAACGCTAGTAAGACAATCGCAAGTAGCGGCAAACCATCGAACAAACCAGTTGATGCTGAGACGAAAAAACCACTACCAATTGTCCCCAAGAAAAAGATGAAAAATCCATAGCGAGCCGTCTTTTCCTTAAGCATATATCGAAGTGTATCCGTCGGCCGACTCCAAATGGAAATTAAAGGATTCATGCATTTCCCCTCTCTTTGTTCAAACTATGCCCCAATGAACATCTATATCTATTATACAGAACTTTCCTACTTTATTACACGATAAAAAAACCGCCCTTGAAGGTAGCTTCAAAAGCGGACTTCATTTTATTTATTTAGTTTACTCATCACTTCATCAATTTGCCGTTGTTGCTCGGCTTTCACTTCTTCTAACTTACGCTTCTTCTCCGCCTTCAAATATTTTCGATAACCAACCTTACTTATCAAAATACTAATTTCGTATAGGATGAACAATGGTACCGTCACTAATAGATGTGACATAATGTCTGGCGGCGTAATGAATGCCGCAATGACGAACAGGCCAAAATAGGAATACTTCCGGAATTTCGCTAACAATTTCGGATCCAATATGCCTAATCGAGATAAAAACAAGAGAACGATCGGCAGCTGGAATACGATACCGAACGGGATTAAAATTTGGAATAGAAATGTGAAGTATTCATTAATGCCGATCGTCTGTTGAATGTCCAAATCCGCAGATAGGTTCATCATGAAATTCATCGCAAACGGCAGAAGAACAAAATATGAAAATGCTATTCCTCCGATAAAAAGAAGAAATGCATAAGGTATATAGCTGAGCGTCGCTCGCCTTTCCGTCTCATGTAAGCCCGGCGAGACAAAAGACCAAAATTGATACATAATGACTGGCGAAATCAATACAATCGCCAAGAAAACGATTACTTTTAAGTAAATTACAATTGGATCAACGACAGTAAATGCGTGAAAATCGACATTTCCCGCTCGATCCTGTAAAAAATGAATAATCGGCTTGGCCAAAAAGAAGCTGCCAATTACCGCAATAACAAAGAAAACGACGATAACTATCAGCCGTTTTCTAATTTCATCTATATGCTCAATGACGGTTAAATTTTTTTCTTTCATCGGACAGACATCCTTACTTATTGCACGTCGTTTTTCTTGTCTTCAATCTTTTGCGCCTTTTCATCATCATCCGATGCGAGGCCTTTAGTTGCATTTTTAAATTCACGCAATGAAGAGCCGACTGCTTTTCCAATTTCGGGCAACTTCTTAGGTCCAAAAATGAGTAATGCAATTATTGCAATTAAAATTAAACTCGTTACACCTGGAGCCATTTCGGACACCTCCCTCATAATATGTCTATTCTACACGAAAAATGCTTGTATTACTATTGACAGCAGCATTATAATTGTGAATCTTTTACGTCATTTTTAATGAAATAAATTAATGCCTGCAATTCAATAGATAAATCGATCGTATGCACACGCATCGAATCGGGAACGGAAAGGCGAACCGGGGTAAAATTGAGAATTCCTTTCACACCGATCTTCTCCAATCTATCCGCAATTTCTTGTGCCACCCGAGCAGGAACTGTCAAAATAACAATGTCGATTCCCATCTCCATAATCTTTTCTTCAATTAAATCCGGATGAAAGACCGGGATATTGCTAACGGTCGTTCCAGTTTCAGGCGCTTTCGGGTCGAATGCAACAACAATTCGAGTGTTATGGTTCTTTTGGAAATTATATTTTAGAAAAGCATTTCCTAAACTTCCTACTCCGATTAGGGCGACATCCGTTTCTTCATCTTGATCAAGTGCTTGGCGGAAAAAATGGAGAAGGTCCATTACATCGTAGCCGTAGCCTTTCCTGCCTAACGCACCGAAATGGGAAAAGTCGCGGCGAATGGTAGCCGCATCAATTTTCATCGCTTCGCTCAACTCGCTGGATGATATGCGTTTTTTCCCGGCATTCGCGAAGTTCTGAAGGAACCGATAATATAATGGAAGGCGCTTAGATGTAGCCTGTGGAATTTTTGATGTTACCTCTGCCATTTTGTACCTCCTTGGCATGCATCGTAAAGTGCTTTCTCCGGTCACCGGAAAAGTATCTCGACAGGGCAATGGCACCCCACCTTTAAATTTGGGGACGTCTGCTGAGTCGAGCTTAAAATACGTGAAAATGGCATAGAGCCCTTCATTCGCATGAATGGTATTGAATAAAGGTAGGCCGTTTCCATCGTACAGCAGTTCACACTTTCTGTAAAGCCGCCCCGTTGCACCGATCTCTACATTCGATTACACTAAATAAGAATAGAGGTGCGATCATGATCATTTTACAAGTGAATGGACTTACGAAGTCCTTTTCTGGAACAAATATATTAGAAAACGTCCGTCTTGAAGTGCAGCACAGAGACCGTGTCGCGCTTGTCGGTCGCAACGGTGCAGGTAAATCCACACTCCTTAAAATTATAGCTGGCGAAATGTCAGCCGACAGCGGAGATTTAATATTGCCGAAAGGTGTGCGCATTGGATATTTGGAGCAACATGCAGGAATCGATTCCACGCTTACTGTTTGGGAAGAGATGCTCACTGTCTTTAAACCTTTATTGGAGCTTGAAAATAGACTACGTGCGTTAGAATTGCAAATGTCCGATCCTGCTGTATATGAAGATGAGGAAGAATATCATCGGGTCATGAAAGAATACGACGCACTCCAAATTGAATTCAAAGATTCTGGCGGCTACCAATATGAATCTGATATGCGATCCGTATTGCATGGAATGCGTTTCTACCAAGAAGATTACGATAAACAAGTCAATCTTCTTTCCGGCGGGCAAAAAACTCGTTTAGCTCTCGCTAAAATGTTATTGAGCAAGCCTGATCTTTTAATTTTGGATGAGCCTACTAACCATTTGGACATTGAAACATTAGGATGGCTTGAGAAATACCTATTGTCGTATGAAGGCGCTATTTTAATCGTATCCCATGACCGATACTTTTTAGATCAAGTCGTGACGATTGTCTATGAAGTATCACGCAAAAAAGTGACGAAGTATAGTGGCAACTATAGCGCTTATCTATATGAAAAAGCGAAGAACTATGAACGGGACAAAAAGCTATACGAACGGGAAACTTCTGAAAAAGCGAAGTTAGAAGAGTTTATTCAAAAAAACATTGCACGCGCCTCCACTTCCAAAATGGCGAAAAGCCGCCGGAAGCTTTTGGAGCGAACGGAATGGATGGATGCTCCGGAAGGCAATGAAAAATCCGCTTCCTTCGCCTTCACAATTGAACGTCCAAGCGGCAACGATGTACTAACATTAGATGACGTATCAGTCGGCTATGAGGAGCCTGTCTCCCAACATATCAAGCTGCATGCCTATAAAGCCGATCGGATTGCGATCATTGGACCGAACGGTATCGGTAAATCTACGTTGCTAAAGACGATTGTTGGCAAACAAAAACCATTGGCAGGTTCCATCCGATACGGTACGAACGTCCAGTTTGGTTACTACGATCAAAATCAGGCTACCATTATCGGAAACGGCACTGTGCTCAATGAGCTTTGGGATGAATGGCCGATGATGAATGAAAAAGATATTCGCTCCATATTGGGCAGATTCCTTTTCACAGGAGAGGATGTTGAAAAGCCTGTTACTACACTTTCAGGTGGAGAAAAGGCGAGACTATCCCTTGCAAAGCTGATGCTGCAAAAAGCGAATACACTCGTATTGGACGAACCAACGAACCACTTAGATTTGGATAGCAAAGAAGTGCTTGAAAATGCATTGGATGATTTCCCAGGCACCATTCTTTTCGTTTCGCATGACCGGTATTTCATTAACCGACTCGCGACAAAAGTGATCGATGTCGGTCCAGAAGGCGTCACCGAATACCTTGGCGACTATGATTATTTCATTGAAAAGAAAACGGAACTGAACGAACTATTGGAAGAACAAAATGCGGTTCAAAGAAAATCTGCGGAGCCGGTAAAACGGCAGGAAGAAAATCGTGAATTGCAAAGACAGGAAAGACGACTGACGAGAGCAATTGCCGATGCTGAAAAGAAAATGGAAGAGTTGGACGAAAAGATCGCTTCGCTGCAAGAAGAACTACTGAATCCACATTATGCAGATGATCACGTCAAACTAATGGAACTGCAGGAACAAATCGATCATTATCAGGCTGAGCATGACCTGCTTGGCGATGAATGGCTTTCCTATCAAGAGGAATTGGAAAACTTACAATAAATTAGAGCTGTCGAAATGAGCATCACATTTCGGCAGCTTTCTTACTTTTTTGATGAAAATAGTGTGTTCATTCTCCACATTCTTATCCACAAAGCAAATCACGGTATAATAGGATATAAACTACTTATGAACATTATCCACATAAATATCATTTTTTACCCACAAAGTTATCCAAAAACGAATGGACTATTAGACAAAAAATCATTAGTTATAAACAACTTATCCACAAATGTGAATAAGTACGGACGTTCCCTCTTGACAAATGCGTTTACCTTTGACGTTTGAAATGAAAAAAGAACCGCCAAAATTCGACGATTCTTTCTGCTTCCATTGTTTTATTTCCAAGAGGAAAGTGGCATTCCAGGCCTGCCATTCATCGACAATGTGCCTCGCTCACCTTCCAAATACATCATCGTGCCTGCAGCCGCAATCATCGCCGCATTGTCCGTACAAAGCGCAATCGGCGGCACGTAAAACGGAATGTTTTTCTCTTTAAACGTTTTTTCTAATGAATTTCTCAGACCTTTATTTGCAGCGACACCGCCCGCAGCAATCACTTGTTTTACTTTAAACTCCTCCGCTGCTCTTACCGTCTTTTCAGTCAAAACGTCAACGACGCTTTGCTGAAATCCAGCAGCGATTGCCTGATCATTAACCGTGCCTCCACGCTGCTCCACATTATGCTTGTAATTGATAACCGCGGACTTTAAGCCACTAAAGCTGAAGTCATAAGAGTCCGGTTCCAACCATGCACGCGGGAACTCAACTGCTTCATCGCTTTCCTGCGCCAATCGATCGATTTGTGGCCCACCCGGATACGGCAAGCCTAATACACGGGCAACTTTGTCATACGCTTCCCCGGCAGCATCGTCTCTCGTCTCACCGATCAATTCAAACGATCCATGATCATTCATTAATACAAGCTCTGTATGCCCGCCTGACACGATTAACGCAAGTAATGGAAATTCCATCGGCTGCATAAGCTGGTTCGCATAAATATGACCAGCAATATGGTGAACACCTATGATCGGCAGCTTGTTGGCAAACGCAAAAGCTTTCGCCGCGTTAATGCCGATCAACAGCGCCCCTACAAGTCCAGGTCCTTCCGTTACAGCTACTGCATCCAAATCAGAAGGTGATAGTTTCGCTTCGTGTAAAGCCTCTTCAATAACGAACGTAATTTGCTCAACATGGTGCCTGGACGCAATTTCCGGCACGACACCGCCAAAACGCTGCTGGCTTTTGATTTGAGAAGCAACGACATTCGAGACGATAGTTTGTCCATTTTTCACAACAGATGCCGCTGTTTCATCACAGCTCGTTTCAATCCCTAAAATATACACGTCTTTTTCCATCATAATTCCACCCACATGACGAGCGCATCTTCATGGTCGTCCGTATAATAGTTTTTTCGAATCCCGCCGTCTTGAAATCCTAATTTCCGATATAAATTTTTCGCAGGATCATTACTCACTCGCACTTCAAGCGTCATTAATTTAACGTCATTCGCTTCACACAATTCAATCGCCTTACGCATAAGCGCCTCTCCGATTCCATATCCTCTTAAAGACTTGCGCACAGCAACATTCGTAATATGACACTCATCCAGTACAACCCACATGCCACAATGACCGACAACCGTATCCCCATCGACCGCAACAATATAATGCGCGTAATCATTACTCGTCATCTCATGCTCAAAAATCTCTTCTGTCCAAGGAGTCGGGAAAGCCTCTTTTTCAATCTCCACAACAGCTGGAATATCTTCAACCGTCATTTTTCGATATACAATCGTCTTACTCACTGTCTTGTTCCTTCCGTTGCTGTTTTAACCAATTCGCTTCCGCTTCCGCAATTCGGCGATATTCAGGTGTGAAGGCATGAACCGAACTCTCCGGATCCACCTTTTCCGCTATTGCAATCAACTTTGATGCCCTCGGAAGCTGATCAGTATACGGAGCAATCGTCACGTTTTCACACTTTTCAACAATCGCTTGCTCATGCAAACCAACATCTTTTCCTATGAATAAAACCGGACGTTTCAAATCAACAACTGCCTGTAAAACATCATTCATTGAATAATGACCATCATCCAGTAAAGAAAGCAGCTGTCCATCCTTATACTCGTAAATCGCACTATATACATTGCCTCTTCTTGCATCTACTACAGGGCATAGCACACCATTAAAATACAACCCGTTCGCACATAACACTTGTAAACTTGGAACACCAACAAGCGGCTTCTTCAACGTCCATGCTAATGTTTTGGCGATTGTCACGCCAATTCGCACGCCTGTATACGAACCTGGACCTTCTGAAACCGCAATTGCATCAATCTCATCAGGCTCCAATTTTACACGCTTAAATAAATCCTCAATCTCTGGCATTGCCTGCAAGGAATGGTTAACAGCCACCGATGTATTCACTTCTGAAAGCAATATTCCATCCTTTACAATCGCAATCGACAATGGCGTATTCGCCGTGTCAATCCCTAACCAAATCATAACGTCATCGCCTCACAAATTCTTTCAAAACGCTCGCCTTTTGGAACAAATACCATCTTCCGAGACGTTTCTCCGCTATATATAATCCGGATTTCCATATACTCTTCCGGCAAATTTTCTTCAATTAAATGTGCCCATTCCACAACGGAAATTGCATCTCCATAAAAAATCTCATCCCAGCCTATATCCTCATCACTGTCAGCAAGACGGTACACATCCAAATGATTAAAAGGATACTGTTCTCCTTCGTATTGCTTAAGGATCGTAAACGTTGGGCTATTCACATTCCTTTTAACACCCAATCCTTTGGCAAGCGCTTTCGTAAAAGTCGTCTTACCCGCTCCAAGATCACCTTCCAATAAAACGACATCCGGCGGCGTAAGCAAAGCTGCTAACCGCTCAGCAACAATCTCTGTCTCCTGCTGTGAATGTACCTCAATTTCTTTCCGCATATCCATTTCCTTTCATCGCAGCTTTGCTTAAGTGTACCGAAATTACACTCTTAGGGAAAGCCTTTTGTATACTTCAATTACACTTATATTATAAAACAAAAAACCGATTCTTAGAAAGAATCGGTTGACATGTAAAATTAAATGGCGGTCCCGACCGGGATCGAACCGGCGATCTCCTGCGTGACAGGCAGGCATGTTAACCGCTACACCACGGGACCAAAATTATGTATACTTCTCGACAAAGAATATAAGGTTCATTAACTGCATTTTCTTTAATAGTGATCAATTCTAACCAAAGAATCTATGTCGAAAAGATATGGGTTGCCTGGCGACGTCTTACTCTCACAGGGGGAAGCCCCCCACTACCATCAGCGCTGAAGAGCTTAACTTCCGTGTTCGGGATGGGAACGGGTGTGACCTCTTCGC